>CAXSEX010000134.1:0-10291 GCA_964236415.1 uncultured Acetobacteraceae bacterium
CACATCAAACGCCCAAACGGAATCCCGATTCCATCAGAAACGAACGTGCTCTAGCAGGGCTCGCGTGCACTTGGCCGAGCCGGCCCCCGTGCGGGCCGGGCTGGCTGGCGGAAGCAACGTGACAAGCGGTATCCCCAATCGGCGACATCATGCGCCAACCTGTTCTGCTACCTCGATCTCGGCGCCCCCTGGGTCAAGCTGTTCAAGTGCACTCCCAAGCAGGCCCTCTTGGACATCATGCCGTCCCTTCCCACAAGCCATCGGCCCCTTTGACATCGGCAGCAAGGCTCAGGTCCGGCCGGACTCCATCCATCGGGCAGTCAATGCCTGGCAGCGGGAGGGCATTGTCCTGATCGGGGACGCTTACCAGTCCCCCTGCCCGGCGGTCGGAACAGGCACCAAGCGCATCCTGGCCGACGTGGAGGCCCTCAGCCGCCTCGTGCCGTCCTGGCTGGTGACGCCCGGCATGGGCGTCGATAAGTTGGCGCAGCCCTACGGAAGCCCAGCAAAGCGGCGGTTCGACGATCAAGCCGTCCGCAACGCCAAGTTCCGCGGGGCGATTTGCATCGAAGCGGGCTGGCGGCGGAGGGCTTACCGGACGCGACACGCCCTCAATAAGCAGCGTCATGGATCGGACGCAGCACGCCGCACGGGCCAGGACCGACGCGGCCCGCACCAGGCTGGCCTTGGCTTGGAACGCGACGAAGCACGCTGGGGTGGCGATGATCACGTAGGCGCGCCCTTGATCGGGTTCACCAACTCATATCGCGAACATGTGTTCGACGGCGAAAATTGAAGTCCGGATTTGAGCGTCAAGCTCTTTAGCCATCCAGAGTCTTCAGAAAAGAGCAATCCCTCATGAAAAAGCTCCTGTGCGCGGGTCTGGCAGCGGCCTCGATCTGCACTGCATCGCCAAAGCCGGCGGCGGCCGGTGGTGGCGGCTTCGTGTTCGGCACCGTTCTTGGACTAGGGGTGGGCACCGTGGTCGGGTCCGCCATTGTACGGCCCTACTATCCCTACGGCTACGCTCCCTACGGTTATTACCCGTATGGCTACTACCCCTACGCCGCGCCCTATGCCTACGGCTACCCGCCGCCCGTCACCTATGCGGTGCCGCCTGTGGCCTATGCGCCGCCCGGCTATCCGGTGTCGGTGCCCGCGGCGCCGCCTGCTGGCCCAACATACGCGACGCCGCGCCCGCCCGCCGCGCAACCGACATGTCGCCCCGGCCAATTCTTCAACACGTTGACCGGAACCTGCGACCGCCGTTGAGGGCGGCGTATGCCGGCGCGGGGCATCTGTCCTGCCGGGCTGTCCCCGCGCTTGAAGGGCGGCGCTCCCCTGCCCTGCCCCTTTCACTAGTGCGCGTGCGCGCCGGATGCGCCCACGCCGGTTTCCGACCGGACGTATTGCTCGATAAAGGCGGCCTGCTCGCGCCTGGCCCGCTGGCTGGTATCGAGCTTCGAGAAGAGCCAAATCGCGCCAAAAGCAAGCGGGACCGAGAACAGGGCGGGATTGTCGTAGGGGAACAAGGCCGCCGTCGCCATGTGGAACGTATCCACCCAAACCGCCTTGCTCAGCACGATCATCAGAACGGCGCTGATCAGCCCGAGGAAACCGCCGACCAGAGCGCCAAGCGTCGTCGTGCCGCTCCATAGGATGGACATGAGCAGCACCGGGAAGTTGCAGCTCGCCGCGACCGAAAAGGCGAGGCCTACCATGAACGCAACGTTCTGGTTCTCGAACACGTAGCCCAGCACGATGGCGACCACGCCGATGACGACGGCGCTGATCTTGGACACGTTGATCTCCCGGCCCTCCGTCGTGCGCCCGCGTGCGATCACCGAGGCATAAAGGTCATGGCTGACCGCGGAAGCGCCGGCAAGCGTCAGGCCGGCCACCACGGCGAGGATGGTGGCGAAGGCCACGGCGGAAATAAAGCCATACAGGACGTTGCCGCCGACCGCGCGTGCCAGGTCAATGGCCGGCATGTTGGCGGCGCCGCCGATCAGGTCCTTGATCTTGTCGAAGCTGCCATTGGCGCCGAGCTTGTAGTAGCTCGGGTCGTTCATCAGAAAGCTGATCGCGCCGAAGCCGATGATGAAGGTCAGGATGTAGAAATAGCCGATCAGGCCCGTTGCATACAGCACCGACTTGCGCGCCGCCTTCGCGTCGGACACGGTGAAGAAGCGCATCAGGATATGCGGCAGCCCGGCGGTCCCGAAAATCAGCGCGAGGCCGAGCGAGATCGTCGAAACCCGGTCGGCGACGAAGGCGCCCGGCGCCATGATGGCGTCGCCCTTGGGATGCACCTGCACCGCCGCGGCGAACATGGCGTTCGGGTCGAAGTTAAAATGGATCAGCACCATCAACGCCATGAACGACGCGCCGCCGAGCAGCAGGCAGGCCTTGATGATCTGCACCCAGGTCGTCGCCTTCATGCCGCCGAAGACCACGTAAACGATCATCAGCACGCCGACGATTGGCACGGCGAAGCTGTAGGGCAGCCCGAACAGCAACTGGATGAGCTTGCCAGCCCCCACCATCTGCGCGATCAGGTAGAAGGAAACGACGACCAGCGTGCCCATGGCCGACAAGACACGGATGGACGTCTGGTCCAGGCGGAACGCGGCCACGTCGGCGAAGGTGAACTTGCCGAGGTTGCGCAGCCGTTCCGCGATGGTGAACAGCACAATCGGCCAGCCGACGAGGAAGCCGATCGAGTAGATCAGCCCGTCGAAGCCGTTGGAGAACACAAGGCCGGAAATGCCGAGGAAGGACGCAGCCGACATGTAGTCGCCGGCAATGGCGAGGCCGTTCTGCCCGGCCGTGATGCCGCCGCCCGCCGCATAGAAGTCGGACGCCGACCGGGTCTGCCGAGCCGCCCGGTAGGTGATCCCGAGCGTGAACAGCACGAAGGCGAAGAATATGGCGACAGCCGTGATGTTCAGGCCCTGCTTCTCCACCGCGCCCTCGATGGCGCCTGCGGCCCAGGCCGCCTGCGGGCACGCCAGCGCCGCCAGGGCGGCGGCCAGGGCCAGGCTTGAGCGCGGCATCACCGGCCCACCTCGCGCTTCAACCGCTCGGTCAACTCGTCAAACCGGCCATTGGCCCGGGCCACATAGATGCCGGTCAGGATAAAGGCGGAGACAATCACGCCCAAGCCGAGCACGATGCCCAAGGACGTGGTGCCCCCGGCGATCTTCTGGGCCAGCAGGGGCTTGTCGAACGCCACGAGAAGGATGAAGCCCAGGTAGATGACAAGCATCGATATCGACAGCGTCCAGCCGAACTTGTTGCGGCTGGACACGAGCGCCTGGAAATTTGGGTTGCGCAGGATGGCCTGGTAGTCGCTTGTGCCCACGTCCGTTGTTACCCGGCTTTCCACAGCGGCCGCAGCCGTCGCGTTCACATTCATCCCCGCCTCACTCCCCATCCCTGATTTTCTAATTTGGCAATGAGCAGCCATGGTTTGAAATCGCTTGTCAAGAGCAGCTTGTACTCAGGGCTGAAGCGGCACACTTCCCGATCAACCAGGGGGAGTGCTAAACAGTGGCTCCTGCCTGTTCGGACGGCTGCATCGTGACGCGGGCCGTGCGGCGATGGCCGTCACCGAGGTGCGAGAGGTGCTGGGACAGCCGCTGCGCCGCGAACCGGGCGCCGTAAATGAACCGCATCGACGGCCCAAACGTCGCGGCGCCCAGGAACCCGGCGAAGTGGAGGCCGGGAACCGACGACTCAAAGCTGCGGTCGAGCAGCGGGGCGCCCTTGATCGTCCGGATGTCGCCCGAAACCTGCTCAAGAAACGGAAGGCGGCTGACCTCCGGCCGGTATCCCGTTGCGGCGATGACATGGTCGGCCGAGAGTTCGACCGGCCCCCCGGCCGTTTCCACCGAAAGGCGCGCCTCGTCCCCGTGCATCCGAACGTCGCGCAAGCTGCCGGTGTGGATCGGGATCACCCCATCGACGCGATGCTTGATCCAGCCCGAGCCGGCCGGCGCGAACAAGCCGTAAGCCTTCGCGTAGCGGGTCGCTTGCGGGAGGTAGCTGAACTGATGCGGCATCTCCGACCAGAACCAGGTGCGCCATCCCGGCCCCAGGCCGAAGTTGGGCCGCCGCGCCCGTTGCCAGGCCGTGCGGCGGACACCCGGCTGATCCTCGTTCTTCGGCTCATACCACTTCAGCGGACGCCGGGTCAGCATGGTGACTTGAGCGCCCTGCTCATTCAGCAAGGCGGCCAGTTCGCAGGCCGATTGGCCGGCGCCGATGACGGTGACCCGGCGCCCCCGGAACTTGGACAGGTCGCTGTGCGCCGAGCTGTGCGACACCATGCCCGGGGCGAGAGGTGCCAAGGCGTCCGGGACGTGGCGCAAGGACAGCAGCCCGGCTGCGACGACGATCTTGCGCGCGAGGACTTGCTCCCCGGAGTCAAGAACAAGACGAAAGCCGCGGCGCAGCTTGGAAACTTCCAGGACACGCGCCTCGTCCACCTCGCCGACGTGGCGGCGCTGGAACTCCCGGCCGTACTCGGCCACGGTGCTGCCAAGGACCCGCAGGCCGATGGGCGAATAATCGGTCCGGCCGCTTTCACGGTAGAACCGCTCCATGGAAAAGCCGTTGTTCGGCGCGGCGATGTTGCTGGCGAAGGCGTCCGACTTGAGCGTCAGCCCTTTGGGCATGTGGTCCGTCCACATGCCCATCGGTTTGCCGAAAACCCGGAACGGGACGCGCATGTGGCGCAGGTGCGCCGCGACAGACAAGCCATATGGCCCCGCGCCAATAACAACAACCTCAACCAACAAACTCTCCTGCGAAAGAAACGATAATAACAAGGAGTACCTTGACGCAACGCAGCAGCTCTCTATCGCACGCTGTTTTGCGAATGATCCGCTTCAGCGCCCAATCTGCTTGAATATTCTTCTTAACACGAATCAAAAAAATGCCTATTCCACACGGATTACGTCTCTATCAAGAAGCAATCACGTGCATCGTGGCATGTAGGTCAATGTCCCATATCTTAGCTAATGTTAAGCTGCGCGGTTTGTAAGCAAACCTAAGCTTGCTGCAAGAAGAGGTCAGAGTTGGCATGACCTCGCTCAATCGGCCCCCTGTTTATAACGTGTTAGTAAGGGCTTGCGCTTCGGACGTCTTGAGCTAAACGATCTAAGCCCATGAATGAAACGAACTACGCGCGCTGTCGCCTGTCGAAGACCGCACCTCCGTGCTGGCGCTGGTCGGGCTGCTTGGACCCGGCGCTCAACCCGCGTCGGAGCCAGAGCGCGCCGCTCTTGCGGACGTGACGGCTCTGCCGCAGGACCACTGGAACCGCTTGCGATCAACGTCGTTTCCCGCCTGCCACTGCAGGAAACGGGCGATGACCGACATTGATCGCAACAGCACGAGCCAGGCGGCGCCGGACGCGGGCCATGACCCGGTGCGCCGGACCCTTGTGCTCGGCGGCGGCCTGGCGGCGGGCATGGCCCTGTCCACCGCCGCCGCGGCCGAAGGGCCGGGCACGCGCACCGACACCGAGCCGCGCGAGCTGGCCGGCAATCCCATGCCCGAGCCGCCGGCGGAGCGGTCGGCTGGGCCGGTGCAGCCGGGCCGCGGCTCCATGCTCGGCGGCAAGATCGCGGTGGTCACAGGCGGGGCGCGCGGCATCGGCCGGGCCATCGCGGTGGAATACGCGGCGAACGGGGCGGACGTTGCGGTGCTCGACATCGCGGGTCCTGTCAGCCCGGCGTCCGATGCCAAGCCCGCGACAACCGACGACATGGCCGAGACGGTGCGCCAGGTGCAGGCATACGGCCGCCGCGCCGTGTCCATCCGCGCCGACATCCGCGACATCGCCGCCCTGCGCGCCGCCGCCGCCCAGGTGGAGCGCGAGCTTGGCCCCTACGACATCGTGGTCGCCAACGCCGCGATCCAGCGGTGGATGCCGTTGCTGGACATGCAGGACAGCGACTGGCGCGACGTGATCGACAACAACCTGAACGGCACCGCCAACACGGTCCGCGCCTTCGCCCCGGCCATGGCGGCGCGCAAGCGGGGCCGGCTGATCCTGGTGTCGTCGATGCAGGGCAAGCACGGGACCAAGGACGGATCGAGCTACTCGGCGTCCAAGTGGGGCATCCTGGGCCTGATGAAATCGGCGGCCATGGAATTGGGCCAGTACGGCGTCACCGTGAACGCCTTGATCCCCGGCCTGGTCGATACGCCGCTGACGCGCTACGAGAAGCGGTTCGTGGAGTCGATGGCGGAAACCGGCCAGAAGCCGCCCGCGCACCCCACGCCGCAGCAGGCCTGGGATGTCCGGGCGCCGACGGTGCCGCTGCGCGTGGGCTGGCTGCAGCCGGACGACATCTCGCCCGTCGCGGTGTTCCTGGCGTCCGACGCCGCCGCCATGGTGACAGGCGCGGAGTACGAGGTCACCGGCGGCGACAGCGCGAAAGATGTGTAGCCGCCCTCCGCAGCCGCGCCGTCAAAGGCTGCTTTGCCAGTTGAAGCCAAGGTCTTCCCAGTAGCCGCCGGGATAGATGTTGGTGACCTCGATGGCGGTGATCCACTTGGGGTTCTTGAAGCCGAGCTTGGTGGAGGTGCGCAGGCGCAGCGGGTAGCCGAACGGGTTGGGCAGCGTTTCGCCAGCGTATTTGGTCGCGAGCAGGGTCTGCGGATGGAGCGCGGTCGCCATGTCGATGCTGCCCGGGTAGTCGTCGGCGGTCTTGAAGGCCACGTACTTGGCCCGCGTGTCGGCGCCGACGCGCTGCAGGAACGCGCGCAACGGCACGCCCGACCATTGGCCGATGTAATCCCAGCCCTCCACGCAGATGTGCCGGATGATCATCTCGGATTCGGGCAACCCGGCCACCTGCTGGCGGGTCCAAGGGCGCTTGTCCGCGATCAGCCCGGCGAGTTCGAGCCGCCAAGCGTCGCCGTCCACGGGCTTCAGGTCCTGGATGTCGAAGTAGGCGTTGAAGCGCGGCGGCTTGAGGACCATCGACGCCGGGTAGGTCGGCGCGAGCTTGTCGGGGTCGAACAGCAGCGCCTGCACCCGGTCGTTGAAGCCCGACACCGCCCGCAGCGCCGTTTGCACCGCAGCGTCGCTCGACACGTCGCAGCCGGTGAGCATCGTGAGCGCACCAAGTGACAAACTGCCACGCAGCAGCCCGCGGCGCTGCAAGCTGCGGATCAACGGCTTGTGGTTGTCGAGGATCGCCGGGTCGGGCGCGTCGCCGGGGCAGAACAGCGACCTCATGGCCGTCCCCGGGCGGGCAAGCGGGGGCCGCCGGTGAGCATGGCCCACAGCGTCTGCGGCACCAAAAGCGACAGGGCGACGTGCACGAGGAGGAAGCCGACGATGACCGCCATGCCGGTGAAGTGCACGAGCCGCGCCGCCTGGAAGCCGCCTAGCAGCGCCGTCAGCCCGGAGAACTGCACCGGCTTCCAGATCGCCAGCCCGCTCACGGCTTGCGACGCCCCGGCCAGGATCACGACGATGTACAGCAGCTTCTGCACGGCGTTGTAGGTGGCCAGGTCCTCATGCGCGACGTGCAGGCGCAGCGTGTCGCGCACCGTCTGCACGAGGTCGCGAAGGCGGATCGGCAGCAGCCGCTCCCGCAGCCGTCCGGTGAACACCCCGTAGAGGAGGTAGGCGGCGCCGTTCAGGACCAGCAGCCACATGCCGGCGAAGTGCCATTGCAGGCTTTCCGCCGCCCAGTTGCCGATGCGGAAGGGCTTGTCGAAATGCAGGGCGCTGAAGATCACGCTGTCGTTGTAGATGCCCCAGCCCGAGCCGATCATCACCACCATCGCGACGGCATTGGTCCAGTGCATGACCCGCACCGGCCAAGGGTGCAGGCGCCGCGCCGGGGCGGGGGATGCCGGGGCGCCGCTGGGAAGGCGGGCTGCTGTGGCACTCATGGAACCTCGCATGCTCAAGGCGCTGACCCTAGCACGCGCCGCGCTGCCCGGCGGTGAAACGTGGTTGTCGACTGCATGACAATCCGGCATGGCGCGGGCATGGTAAAGCTGGCCGCCGCGCCGTCCGCATTAAACATGAGGCCCGCCCATGCCGCCGATCCGTCCGCCTGCCCCTTTCCTGCTCGCCGCCTTGCTGCTGGCCGCTTCCCTCCCGCTCGCCGCTCCGGTGCTTGCGCAGGAGGCCACGCAGCAGGCCGCCCGGCGTTTCCCGCAGCCGGTGCGGGCGGGCGACCTGATCCGCCGCCAGGTGCTCCGCCCGGTCGAGTGGCAAACCGTGCTGGGCCGGGTGGACGGCGTGGCGCGCCGGGCGGACGGGGCGGTGCTGGTCGTGGTGGACACGCGGGACGCCGGCTGGCGCGGCGCGCTCGGCCTCGGCGCCCGGGCGGTCGCCGTGCCCTCGGACGCCCTGGCGCTGCTGGGCGAACACCTGGCGCTGATGGACCTCACGCCCGAGCAACTCCGCGCGCTGCCGACCTTCGACCCGGCCGGCACGGCGCCGGTGCCGCCCGACGACACGATCCGCATGGGGCTGGCAAGGCCGTTCCATTGACGCCGCATGGCAACAGGGAACGGCCGCGCGCATAGTGGATGCTTGGATTGCAAGGGCTGCGCAGGGCGATGGCTGAACCGGACTGGCTGACGTGGACGCGGGAACTTCAGGCCATCGCCCAAACGGGCCTCGCCTTCACCCGCGACCCTTATGACCGCGAGCGGTATGAAAGGTTGCGTGCCCTGGCGTCCGAGATCATGGCCGCACACACGGGGGCGACAGCAGAGCGGATCGAGACGTTGTTCGCGGGCGAGCATGGCTACGCGACGCCCAAGGTGGACGTGCGGGGTGCCGTGTTCGACGGCCGCGGACGGCTGCTCATGGTGCGGGAGGTGGCGGACGGCGGGCGCTGGACGCTGCCAGGCGGCTGGGCGGACGTGAACCTTTCCGCCGCGGAGAACGTGGTCAAGGAGGTGCGGGAAGAAAGCGGGTACGAGGTGCGGGTGCGCAAGCTGGCCGCGGTCTGGGACCGGACCCGGCAAGGCCATGCAGGCGGCGTTTTCTCCTGCTGCAAGGTCTTCTTCATCTGCGACGTGGCGGGAGGCGCCGCGGCGACGGGGACGGAAACCTCGGAGGTGGGGTGGTTCGCAGAGGATGGATTGCCTAGCGACCTGTCACTGGGCCGGGTGCTGCCCGGCCAGCTTCGGCGCATGTTCGAGCATGCCCGCGACGCCGCCCTGCCGACCGAGTTCGACTGACCCGGCCAGGCCGGAGGCTGGGGTCAAGGCTGACAGGCCAGCCGCCGCACCGCGTCGATGATCGCCGCCGGCTCGACCCGCCGGGTCACGTCGAGGTCGATCCAGGCTGAGCGGATGATGCCGTCCTGGCCGATCAGGAAAGTCGCCGGCAACGGGATGAACCCGCCGGGGTTGCCGTGGCGCTCCGTCAGGTCGATCCCGGCCCCGGCCAGCAGGGCGCGGTAGCTTTGGGGCGGGTTGACCAAAGCGCCGAACTGCATCGCCGCCTCGTTGTCCCGTCGGACAGCACCTCGTAGTGCAGGCCGTGCGACTGCTTCGCCCGGAGCGCCCGGCCCCTGGTGTCCGGCGTCATGGCGACCAGCGTGGCGCCCGCGGCATGGAGTTCAGGCAGCGCCTCCTCAAGCGCCGAAAGCATCATCATGCAGAACGGGCACCAGTCGCCGCGGAAGAACACCACCAGCGGCCCGGACTGCAACAGGTCGCTTGATGACAGCAGCCGCCCCTCGGCATTGGGCAGCAGGAAGTCCGGCATCGGCGCGCCGGGTGCCAGGGTGTGGGCGGCAATCTCCGCGCGGTCCAGCATCGCCACGAACCCGGCATAGGCGGCACGAACCTCGCCTTGGAACTTGGCTTCTCGAAGCGCCGCAAGCTGCCGCGTCAAATCCATGGGGGCTTACCTCGGGACAATGGCTTGCGCCCCAACGTGCGAGACGCCGGTTTCCCGTGGCCGCCAATTCCGATGCGGCATGGTTTGCATGGCCGACGCCTCACCGTCCCGCCGCGTAGCCCTGCATCCCGCGCGGGTTGGCGCCGGCGAACATCTGCGCGCCCTCCCGCCGCGCCGCGGAAAGCCGGCCCTCGGACCAGTCCGGCCCCTGCTCCGCCGCGTGGCCGCGCGCCCGCAGCTCGTCCAGCACGCCCGCGGGGTAGCGGCCCTCCAGCACCAGCTTGCCGGGCCGGGCGATGCGGGGCCAGAAGCTGCTTGGCCAATGCTCGGAATGGAAGCTCGGCATGTCGATGGCTTGCTGGATGCCGAGGCGGCCATGCACCATGCGCAGGAAGA
>CAXSEX010000135.1:0-3358 GCA_964236415.1 uncultured Acetobacteraceae bacterium
GCCTCGCACCGACCCCTGCAACACGGTTGCGAGGGTGACAAACGGCGCTGGGGCGGCGACACTCTTGGCGGCGACAATCCCAGGAGGCTCCCATGGAACTGCGCAACCTCGGCCGGTCTGGCCTGCGTGTCTCGGCAATCGGCCTTGGCTGCAACAACTTCGGCGGACGCATCGACCTTGAGGCGACGCGCCGGGTCATCCACAAGGCGCTCGATGTCGGCATCACGCTGTTCGACACTGCCGACGTTTACGGCGAGCGCGGCGGGTCGGAAACCTGCATGGGGCAGGTCCTCGGCGACGCGCGCAAGCGGATCGTGCTGGCGACCAAGTTCGGCATGCCGATGGACGACACGGGGGAGAACGAAGGCGCCTCGCGCCGCGTCATCTTCGCCGCCGTCGAGGCGAGCCTGCGGCGTCTCAAGACCGACTGGATCGACCTGTACCAGCTGCACCGCCCCGATCCGCGCACGCCCATCGAGGAGACGCTGCGCACGCTTGAGGACCTCTCACGCGCGGGCAAGATCCGCTACTACGGCTGTTCCAACCTGCCGGCATGGCAGGTGGTCGAGGCGCAATGGACCGCGAAAACGCTGAACCTCGCCGGCTTCGTGTCCTGCCAGGACGAGTATTCGCTGGTCGTGCGCGACGCCGAGCGCGACCTGATGCCGGCGATGCGCGCCTACGGGCTTGGCCTGTTGCCTTATTTCCCGCTCGCCAGCGGGCTGCTCACCGGCAAGTACCGGCGCAACATGCCGCTGCCCGAGGAGGCGCGGCTGACCAAGACGCAGCGGCTGGCCGACCGTTATCTTACCGAGAAGAATTGGGAACGGTCGGAAAAGCTGATCGACTTCGCCGAAGCGCGCGGGCGCAAGCCCGTGGAACTCGCGTTCGGCTGGCTCCTGGCCCATGCACCCGTCGCGAGCGTGATCGCGGGGGCGACCAAGCCGGAGCAGATCGAGGAGAACGCCAAGGCCGGAGCGTGGAGACTGACCGAGGACGACCTCGCCGAGATCGACCAGATGACAGTGGCTTGAAACGTCGAACCAAGGCTCGCGCCGCGCCTAAGCAGGCATTCGTAGCTTACGCCACGAATGCCTGCTTAGGGTCGTTGAGGACGCATTATTTTTCCTGCTGCGCGTAAGCACACCCCGCAGAATGATGCTTAGCCTTGTCCCCGCAACGGCACCGCAAACACCCCCGCCGGCTCATCCGCCTTCTCCGCCATCCGCGGCACCGCCAACCCGGCAGCCACCACCCGCCCCGCCAATTCCCGCATCCGCCTCACCTGCTCCGGCGTCAGCCCCCAAAGCCCATGCCGCTCGGCAAAGGCGCGCATCTCCGCATCCGTCATCTCGCCCATCTCAACCCCCCTCCCACACCGGCCGCCCCCCCCGCCACGCCGTCGCGGCCTCGTAGGCGTAAGCCACCCGCAGCACGGTCGCCTCGTCGAAATACCGCCCGCCGACCTGCGCATTCGTCGGCAGCCCGGCGTCCGTGAACCCCGTGCAGACCGACATCCCGGGATGCCCGGACACGTTGAACGGCGTCGTCGCCTTGTGCCGGGTGAAGTCCGTCACCGCGTTTGGGTCGTCAAACGACGGCGCCACGTGCATCGCGCACGGCAGGATCACCGCGTCGAAGCAGCGCAGGGCGGCATCCGTGCTCAGCGCCAGGCTGCGCCGCTGCCGCTGCGCCGCCAGGTAGTCGGCGGCCCGCACGGTGAACCCGCTCATCATCTTGTCCCGCAGCGCCTGGCCCATCTCCGCCCCGCGCTCCAGGAAATCGCGCTCGTGGATCGAGTAGCTTTCCGACCAGTTGATGACCGAGGTCACGCCCTCATACTGCGTGAGCGGCGCCGGCAGGTGCGCCTCCGCGATCTCCGCCCCCAGCCCGGCCAGCACGTCGGCCATCGCCTCGATCCCCGCCGCGTTGGCCGGGTCGAGCGCCGGCGCCCCCGGGCCGAACTCCCGCACGACGCCGATCCGCAGCCCCCGCACGCCCGCGCGCAGCCCGGCGAGGTAATCCACCGCCGGCGCCGGCGCGCTGGACGGGTCCGCCGGGTCGTGGCCGGCGATCTCGCGCAGCACGAGGGCCGCATCCTCGGCCGTCCAGCACAACGGCCCTGCCACGTCGAGCGACCAGCAGTTGGGCAAGATCCCCGCCCGGCTCACCAGCCCGAAGGTCGGCTTGATCCCCGCAAGCCCGCACGCCGCCGCCGGCAGCCGCACGGACCCGCCGGTGTCCGACCCCAGCGCGAACAGCGCCGTTCCCGCCGCGACGCCCGCTCCGGCGCCGGAGGACGAGCCGCCGGTGAAGTGCCCGGTGTTCCAAGGGTTCCGCGCCGCGGGGAACGGCAGGTCGTGATGCACCGCCCCCGTCCCCGTGCCGTATTCCCAGGTGTTGAGCTTGCCCAGCAGGATCGCGCCCGCCGCCTGCAGCTTGCGCACCGCCGTCGCCGTGCCCGACGCCACGTGGTCCAGCCGCAGCCGGGACGCCCCCGTGGTGGCCACCCCCGCCACGTCGTAGTTGTCCTTCACCGCGAAGGGGATGCCGTGCAGCGGCCCCCGCCACCGCCCGGCGCCGATCTCCGCCGTCGCCTGCCGCGCCGCCGCCCGCGCCGCCTCCGCCATCACCAGGATGTAGCTGTGGATCGTCCCGTCCACGGCCGCGATCCGGTCCAGGAACGCCTCGACCAGCTCCACCGGCGACAAGACGCGGGACACGATCAGCCGCTGCGCCTCGGTGATGGACAATGTGTGCAGGTCACGTGTCACGCAGGGCCTCCTGTCGGTCAATCCGGCCGCCTCCACGCCTGGAGACGCTCGCGGGCGGGCTGGTCCGGGTCTTGCAAAGACGGTGCCGGGCTGACCAAGGAGAGGCCTCCCGATGCTCCAGACCCGCTTTCAGCAAGCGCCCGACGTGGGGGGCGCGTCCCAGCCCTTGCTCGCCGTGCGCGGGCTGACGAAGCATTTCCCGCTCCGCTCCGGCCTGCTCGGCCGCGGCGCCGGCACCGTCCAGGCCGTCGATGACGTGTCCTTCGACATCCGCAAGGGCGAGACGCTTGGCCTCGTGGGGGAGAGCGGCTGCGGCAAGTCCACCACGTCCCGCCTCATCATGGCGCTGCTGACGCCCTCCGCCGGCGAACTGGTCTTCGACGGCCAGCCCATCGGCCATGGCGGGCTGTCATTGAAGGAATACCGCCGCCAGGTGCAGATGGTGTTCCAGGACAGCTACGCCTCCCTCAACCCGCGCCTCACCGTGCAGGACAGCATCGCCTTCGCCCCGGGGGTCCACGGCCTCGGCCGGCGCGAAGCCGTGGCCCGTGCCGAGCAGCTTTTGGAGGCCGTCGGCCTCAGCC
>CAXSEX010000135.1:3368-10147 GCA_964236415.1 uncultured Acetobacteraceae bacterium
AGCCCGGCCCAGTTCGCGCCGCGCTACCCGCACGAGCTGTCGGGCGGCCAGCGCCAGCGCGTCAACATCGCCCGCGCCCTGGCGCTCCACCCCCGCCTGCTGATCCTCGACGAGCCTGTTTCCGCGCTGGACAAGTCGGTGGAGGCGCAGGTGCTCAACCTGCTGCTGGACCTGAAGGAGCAGTTCGGCCTCACCTACCTGTTCATTAGCCACGACCTCAACGTCGTGCAGTACGTGTCCGACCGCGTGCTGGTCATGTATCTCGGCCGCATCGCCGAGATCGGCCCCGTGGACGCCATCTACGGCGCCGCCGCCCACCCCTACACGGCGGCCCTGCTCGACAGCCGCCCCAGCATGGACCCGGCCCGGCGCCGCACCGTGCCGCCGCTGCAAGGCGACCCGCCCAATCCCGTCAACCCGCCCTCCGGCTGCCGCTTCCGCACGCGCTGCACCCATGCGGAGGCCGTCTGCGCCGACGCCGTCCCGCCCTTGGCCGCCGCGGGCGACCGCCATGCGGCGTCCTGCCTCATGGTCGCGCCCGGCAGCGGCCACAGCGAGGCCCCGGGCTTGGCGGCTTAAATGCAGCCCCTCGTCCGCGTCCGCGGCCTCGCTGTCCGCTTCGTCTCCAAGGACGCCACGGTTCATGCCGTCAACGGCGTCGATTTCGACCTGGCGGCCCGGGAAACGCTCTGCATCCTGGGCGAGAGCGGCTCCGGCAAGTCCGTCACCCTCCGCTCGCTGATGCGCCTCAACCCGCCGGGCCGCACCCGCATGTCCGGCACCGTGATCGTCGGCGGGCATGACATGGTTGCCGCCTCCGAACGCAGCCTGGCCGACATCCGCGGCAGCACCGTGTCCATGATCCCTCAGGAGCCGATGACCGCGCTCGACCCGGTGTTCTCGGTCGGCGCCCAGATCCGCGAGACCATCCTGCGGCACGAGCGGATCAGCCGGGCCGACGCCGAGCGCCGCGCGCTGGAGCTGCTGGACCTCGTGCAGATCCCGTCCGCCAAGCGCCGCCTGTCCGCTTACCCGCACGAGCTGTCGGGCGGGCTGCGCCAGCGCGCCATGATCGCCATCGCGCTCTCCTGCCGCCCGAAGCTGCTGCTGGCCGACGAGCCGACCACGGCGCTGGACGCCACGGTGCAGATCCAGATCCTGCTGCTGCTGCGGCAGTTGCAGGCCGAGATGGGCATGGGCGTCATCCTCGTCACCCACGACCTCGGCGTCGCCGGCGAGATCGCGGACCGCGTGGCCGTCATGTACGCCGGCCGCTTCATCGAGGAAGGACCCGTGGCCGACCTGATGCGCGCGCCGCTGCACCCTTACGCCCAGGGCTTGCTGGGCGCCACCGTGCATGCCGGCGTGCGCGGCAAGCGCCTCGCCACCATTCCCGGCGCGCCGCCGAACCTGGAGCGCCTGCCGCCCGGCTGCGCCTTCGCGCCTCGCTGCGCCGTGGCCCTCCCGGTTTGCCCGACCGCGGTGCCGGCCGCCCGCAGCCCGGCGCCGGGCCGCGCCGCCCGGTGCGTGCACGTGCCCGACCTCCTGCCGCAGCGGGACGCCGCATGATCTCCTACCTCCTGCGCCGCGTCCTCTATGCCGTGCCCATCGCCCTGGCCGTCAGCCTGGTCTGCTTCATGCTGGTCCACATCGCGCCGGGCGACCCCATCGACGCCATCGTCCCCGCCGACGCGCCCCAGGCCGTCGTCGAGCAAATCCGCCACGAGTACGGCCTCGACAAGCCGCTGCCGGTCCAGTTCGGCCTTTGGCTGATGCATGTGGGCGAGGGCGACCTCGGCCGCTCGCTCGCCACCGGACGCTCTGTCTGGTCCGATCTCGGTCCCGCCGTGGCCAACACGCTGCGCCTCGCGCTTGCGGCGTCGCTGATCGGCTTCGTCATGGGCGTGCTGCTGGGCGGGCTGGCCGGCGCCTTCCGCGGCACCTTCATCGACCGGGCCGCCACCGCCTTCGCGGTCGCAGGCGTGTCCATCCCGCATTACTGGCTGGGCATGGTGCTGGTCATCCTGTTCAGCGTCACCCTGGGCCAGCTTCCCGCCATGGGCGCAGGACCCGGCGGGGCCGGCGACTGGGCATGGAACTGGGAGCATGTCCAATACCTCATCCTTCCTGCCGTCACCCTGAGCGTCATCCCCATGGGCATCATCACCCGCACGGTCCGCGGCGTCGTGGCCGAGACTCTGCATCAGGATTTCGTCAGCACGCTCCGCGGCAAGGGCATGCTGCCGCGCAACATCTTCGGGCACGTCGTGAAGAACGCCGCCCCCAACGCGCTGTCCGTCATGGGCCTGCAGCTCGGCTACCTCATGGGCGGCTCCATCCTGGTCGAGACGGTGTTCAGTTGGCCCGGCACCGGCCTCCTGCTGAACAGCGCCATCTTCCAGCGCGACATCCCCGTCCTGCAGGGCACCATCCTGGTGCTCGCCCTGTTCTTCGTCGCCCTCAACCTCCTGGTGGACCTGGTGCAGACTGCCCTCGACCCACGGATCAAGCGCGCATGAGCGACGCCATGCCCCGCGCCCTCACCGCCGCGCAGGCCGAGCTGTCCGTCCAGGCGCAGCCCGCCGGCCGGCGCCGCCGCGGCTATTGGGGCGGCGTCGGCCTGCGCCTGTCGCGCGACCCGGTGACCCTGCTCTGCGCCGGCGTCCTGCTGCTGATGCTCCTGGTGATCGTGCTGGCGCCGCTGGTGGCGCCATACGACCCTTACCAGGCCAGCATGCTGCGCCGCTTGAAGCCGCCGGGCTTCATGGGCCACCCGCTCGGCACGGATGAGCTTGGGCGCGACATGCTGTCCCGGCTCATCTACGGCGGCCGGCTGTCCTGGCTGATGGGCATCACCCCCGTGCTGGTCTCGCTTGCGGCCGGCGGCGTGCTGGGCGTCGTCGCGGGCTTTGCCGGCGGCTGGGTGAACATGGCGATCATGCGGGCGACCGACGTGTTCTACGCGTTTCCCTCCGTGTTGCTGGCCCTCGCCATCAGCTGCGCGCTGGGGGCCGGCATCGGCAACGCCATCCTGTCGCTGTCGCTCGTGTTCATCCCGCAGATCATCCGCGTGGCGGAGACCGTCACCACCGGCGTGCGCAACCTGGACTACGTTGAATCCGCGCGGGCCAGCGGCGCCGGGTCATGGGTCATCGTGCGGGTGCACGTGCTGCCCAACGTGCTCGGCCCCATCTTCGTCTATGCCACCAGCCTGATCAGCGTGTCGATGATCCTGGCCGCCGGCCTGTCGTTCCTGGGCCTGGGCACGAAGCCGCCGGAGGCCGAGTGGGGCCTGATGCTGAACACGCTGCGCACCGCGATCTACTCGCAGCCTGTCCTCGCCATGCTGCCGGGCCTGTGCATCTTCGCCACCTCCATCTGCTTCAACATGGCCAGCGACGGCCTTCGCGCCGCGATGGATGTCCGAAGCTGACGGCCCCCACCTGTTTTTAGGCCGCGAGCCGCCGCTCGTCCGACGCCGACCATACCAGGCGCGTCCTGACCCCGGCCTGCACCGGGTCGGCGTCGTACACGTCGTCCGGCAGCAGCACCGATGCCGCCTCGCCGGCCTCGGTCGTGAGCGCAATGCGGACGGTGCCGCCCTGGTACTCGACCGCCTCCACCCGCGCCGGCACGCCGTCGCCGTCCCCGGCCAGGCGGCAGCGGTCGGCCCGCACCGCCACCGGCCCTGCCGCCCCCGGCAGCACGTTGTGGCCGCCGATGAAGCGGGCGACGAAGCTGCTGGCCGGGTGGCCGAACACGTCGCGCGGCGTGCCGACCTGGCGGATGTGGCCGTCCTGCATGACCACCATGGTGTCGGCCAGCGCCATCGCCTCGTCCTGGCTGTGGGTGACGTGGATGAAGGTGATGCCCAGCTCCCGTTGCAGCCGCTTGAGCTCCTCCCGCACGCGGACCCGCAGGAACGGGTCCAGCGCGGACAGCGGCTCGTCCAGCAGCAGCACCCGCGGCTGGCCCACGAGCGCGCGGGCCAGGGCGACCCGTTGCTGCTGCCCGCCCGAAAGTTGCGCCGGCAGGCGGTCGGCGAAGCCCTCCATGTGCACCAGCGCCAGGAACTCGCCCGCGCGCCGGGCACGCTCGGCCGCGCGCACGCCGCGCATGCGCAGGCTGAACGCCACGTTGTCCCGGCAGGTCAGATGCGGGAACAGGGCGTAGTTCTGGAACATCATCGCCGTGCCGCGCTTGATGGGCGGCATCCCCGTGGCGTTCACGCCGCCGATCAGCACGTCGCCATCGCTGACACCCTCGTGCCCGGCGATCATGCGCAGCGTGCTGGTCTTGCCGCAGCCGCTGGGGCCGAGCAGGCAGCAGTAGCTGGCCTTCGGGATGCGGAGCGAGATGTTGTCCACTGCGGTCGTCCCGCCGTAGCGCTTGGTGACGCCGATCAGCTCGACATCGAAGCGGGGGTCCATGGCGGCTCTCCTCAGGCCGGCCCGCGGCGGCGCTGGAGCCGCAGCACGAAGGCCAGCGTCAACCCGATCAGCAGGAACGACACCGCGGTCGTCACGGTGCCGATGGCGAACAGCGTGGGCGTGCTGTCGCTGGAGATCAGCGCGTAGATCTCAAGCGGCAGGGTGTTGGCGCTGCCGATGGTCAGCGTCGTGCGCGCGTACTCGTCATAGGACAGGGTGAACGCGCCCACGGCCACGCCGATAATGCCGGGCAGCAGGATCGGCAAGGTGACGAAGCGCAGCCGCTGCCAGGGCGACGCGCCGAGGTCGGTCGCAGCCTCCTCGTAGGAGCGGTTGAACCGGGCGACGACCGCGAACATGGCGAGCAGGCCGAACGGCAGCGTCCAGGTGAGCTGCGCGCCCAGCGCCGAGGTGAACAGGCCCTGCGGCACGCCGAGCAGCTGGCAGCCGAGGCCGATGCCGAAACCGACCAGGAGGCTCGGCATCACGAGGCTCGCCACCGCGACGTAGAACAGCAGCGCGGCGCCGGGGAAGCGGCGGCGGAAGCCCAGCCCGGCGGCTACCGAGATCACCACCGTCAGCACGCAGACCACGGCGGCCAGCGCCACGGAGCGTCCGAACGAGGCCGGGAGGTTCACCATCTGCCCGGGCTTGAGGATGTCGGCGAACCACTTGGTCGAGACGCCCACCATCGGAAAGGTCACGCCGCCGTTCGGCCCCTGGAAGGACAGCACGTAGATCACCAGCATCGGGCCGTACAGGAACAGCAGAAAGGCGCCCATCACGCCCGCGAGCAGGTAGAAGGTGTAGGGCCGCGGCTCGCGGTCGCGCGCCGTCATCCCACCAGCTCCCGCCGCACATCGACCACCCGCATCATGGCCGCGACCAAGAGCGCGACCACCAGCACCAGCACCACGGCGTTGGCCGAGGCCGGGGGGTACTGCATCGCCTGGATCTCGGTCGAAAGGGCGGAGACGATGGAGGCGCTTTGCCCGCCGCTCATCCGCTTCACCACGAAGTAGTCGCCCATCACCTGGGTGAACACCAGGATGGAGCCGAGCACGATCCCGGTGCGCGACAGCGGCAGGATGACGTGGCGCATCACCTGCCATCGGCTCGCCCCGGCGTCCCGCGCCGCCTCGATCAGCGCGCGGTCGATCTTGGACAGCGAGTTGGCAATCGGCCCCATCATCAGCAGCGTGTAAAGATGCACGTAGGTGATGACGACCGCGAGGTCCGAGAACAGCAGCACGTCGAGCGGCTGGTCCACGATGTGCAGCCCGACCAGCGCCGTGTTGAACACGCCGTTGCGGCCCAGGAAGGGAATCCAGGCGATGGTGCGGATGATCCCGGAAGTCCAGAACGGGATGGCGCACAGCAGGAACAGCACCATCCGCACGGTGCCGCTGCGGACGTGGAACACCAGGAAGTGGGCGACGCTGAACCCGAGCAGCAGCGTGATCGCCCAGACGATCACGGCGAACTTCAGGGAGCTGACGTAGATGCGCAGCGTTGCCGGCGTGGTCAGCAGGTCCCGGTAGTTGTCCAGCATGAAGGCCGGGTAGATGCCCACGCGGTCGTAGTCGAAGAAGCTGACCACGAAGAACAGCAGCGTGGGCAGCGCGAACAGCACCAGCAGGATGGAGGCGAGCGGCCCCACCTGGAGCCAGGACACGGCCCAGGGCGGCAGGCGCCACGCGGGCGGCCGCAGCCGCCAGGTGTTCGCGCGGACGCCCGCCGTGGTGTCGGACGCCATCAGGCGGCCTGGTGCAGCGCGTCGCGGCAGCGCAGCAGCGGCATGATGCGGGTGCCGAACTGCTCCATGCCGATGACGAAGTCGTCGAAGGTCATCATCACGCCCTGCACGCCCGGCACCGCGGCCATCTCGTCCAGCATGGCGGCGATGCGGGCGTAGGAGCCGACCAGCACGCCCTGGTTGGTGGGCAGCTTGTCGCCGCCCAGGATCTTGCGCTTGTTCGGCTGCGCGAAAGGGTCGGTGCTGGGGTCGTCGCCGGACTGCGCGTCGCGCCAGGCCAGCGCCTCGTGGTCGGTGCCGGCCTTGTAGTGCTCCCACTTGGCCATCGCCGCGTCATCGGTCTCGTCGGCGATGATCATGGTCAGGATCAGCGCGCCGCATTGCCGCCCCGTCTGCTGCGTCGCGGCGACCAGGCGGGCGACGCTCGGCGCCACCGCGGCGGGCTGGTTGACGCCGAAGCTGGCGCAGAAGTTGTAGTCGGCGTGCTCGGCCGCGTAGCGCGTCCCGGCGTCGCTCTGCGCCGCGCAGATGATCGGGATCGGCCGCGACGGCAGCGGGCTGCACCGGCAGTCCTCCATGGTGAAGAACTCGCC
>CAXSEX010000136.1:0-10144 GCA_964236415.1 uncultured Acetobacteraceae bacterium
CATCGCCCCGCTTTTCCAATTCCAGCCCGACTCTACGTTCCTACTCTGTTTTGAGAGTAATCTTGCCGCCCTGCGCAGGGTCCCGAGCCAAAGTTTCGTATTCGGCCCCAGTGCGACCGAAGCGCGCCGCTTCCGCCGCGGCGCCAGGTGCCGCGGGGGTAGCTTCCTGTCTGCCGGGTGTGGACGGGCGAGGCGCGGCCGGGCTGCTGGGCACTGCCCGAGCGGGTGGCTGCCCGGTGGATGCCGCCGAGCTGGGCGCGGCCGGGCGAGGAGCGGCCGACACGGGGCCGCGGCCGCCGCCGAGGAGCGGGATGGTCGGGACAGGGCTGTTCAGCCCGGGGATGAGCTGGGGCGTGTGGGTGTGGATGTGCCCTGGGAGTTCCAGGTCTTTCTTGACCGGAACATCTTCGGGGTCCTCCGGGTGCTCGCCCGACTCCGACGCGAACTGGATGCCGTTGGGGTCGAACCCGTCCGTGCTGTCGCCCCGCAACGCCGCCGCCACCCGTGCCCCCACCGCCCGGGCCACCTCCTCGCCCATGCCCGCCGCCACCGGCGCCAGGAACGGGCGGGTCGGCATGTGCGCCGTGCCCAGCTCCTGCGGCACCGCGGCCACGCGCAAATCGCCAAGGCGATTTCGCAGGGTCGCTGCCTCCAACTACCGCTTGCAGCCCGTCCGCCTGCGCCCCCACACTGTCCCGCAACGCGCCGCTCTGGAGCCACGCGCAAATCGCCTAGGCGATTTCGCAGGGCTTGTCATGCCCGGCGCCCGGCGCCTCCGACAAGCCGTCCCGCACCCTGGCCGCCATGCGTTGCACCTGCTCGGCCACGGCTCGCGCCATCACCTCCTCGGGGCGCAGGCGTTCGAGGCGCTCGCGAAGCTCGTTCAGTCCTGAAATCTTCAAACCCATCTGCCGCTCGCCTCCTCATCGACAAGCGTTTTCCATTTGTTCAGAACGACACGCAAACGGAAAGGAAGCACTGGTTGGACGGCTTGCACCTGTCAGCGCCTACGTACGCTGACTGGAAGTGAGTCGCTCAGAAGCCAAGTTTGTTGGAACACTCCGGTGGCGCCGAGCGTGAGCACGACTCTTCGATTGCGAGCACGCCGCCCTGATTGCAAGCAGGCGGGCAGAAAGCGTGAGCCTCAGCGCGCCGCCATTGTCAGACAGCGTGAGCAGAAATCGCCGATGATGGCGAGCACGGCCGCCGATGAAGGCAAGCCGCTACACCTACATAGGATCAGTGAACTTGCTGCCGGACGCCACCCACGTCCGGCTCGAAGCCTGGGCGCCTGAGCCCGCCCAATCCGCCATCGCCCTCAACCTTCATGCACGCCAGGCTGCGGCGCGATGCCCGCTTTACGGCAGGCGATCCAGGCGTGTCCACAGCCGCTACGGGCGGACGCTCGCCGACCTGCCCTGGGGCGAGTGTGCCGTTGCGATCCGACCGAGCATTCGACGCTTGTTCTGCGGCAACGCCCGGTGCGGGCGCCGCCTGCTTGCCGAACGCCTGCCCGGCCTTGCAGCGCCGTGGTCGCGCGACGACGCGCCTCGCCGGGCGGCGACGGCCATGGGCCTGGCGCTCGGTGGCGCCACTGGCGTGCGCCTGGGCCGCAGGCTGGGGCTGGAAACCAGCATGCCAAGAACCTGCGCGCGGCCAAGCAGGCCCGCCGCGACGCCATGGCCATCGAGCGCGGCACCGTGCCCATCCCGCCGTCCGAGCGCAAGCAAGGGCCCGGGTTCTGGCTACCGGGTGTCGGGAACGACGCGCCGCTGCCCATGAGCAGGGGTGGGCGCTGCACAGCCAGGGCTGGTCGGGGCAGGCGACCGCCCGCCCCCTCGGCGTCAGCCGCTCGACCGTGTTCCCGCTGGGAGCGCTGCTCCGCAGCCGCCCTCGGCGCAGCCAAGCCTGTCCCGAGCGCACAGGTGGTCGTGATGCCGGACACAGCCGGCCCGACCCATGGCAGCACGTCGTGATCGAGCACTGGAACAACGGCCGCCGTCACGGCCGCCGGCTGTTCCGCGCAGCAGAACGGCTGCCGGGGCAGCCACCCCACGCCCGCACGCCCTTTCCGGCGCCTGCGCGCGGCGCAAGGAACCGTGGCGGCGCGCAAGCCGGCCAAGCTGTCCCGGCCAAACTGTCCCGGCCGGTGCTGGCCGCAGCACCCCGGCAAACGCTGACGCCGCGCGCTGCGGCCCGGCTGGTGCTGCGCCGGGCGGAAAAGCGCAGTGCCGACGACCGGGCGTTGCTGGCCGACCTGCGCCAGCACGCCCCCGAACCGGACGAAGCGGCCGCACTCGCCAAACAGTTCACCGGCCTGGTCCGCAACCATGCTCCCGACCGTCTCGATCCCCGGCTGCGGCGGGCACGGGACAGCACCGTCCGGCAACTGCGCAACGTCGCCAAACGCTTGGGGGGACGACCATGCCGCCGTGCGCGCTGCCGTGGAGCAACGGGCTGGTCGAGGACCACATCAAGCGGCGAAAACCATCAAGCGCCAGGTGTAGGGTCAGGCCGGTCTCGACCCGCTCGGCCGAAGGTGCCTGCTCGCAGGCTGAGCATCGAAAATGGCCAAGAACCTGATTATGGGTCGGAAACGCCGATGATCTCACGCCGGAGCGCCAATGATCTCGGGTCGCCACACCCAGTGGCCTGTCAGGCTTGATCTGACGTTTTTGTGGTTGGTCTGCTGTTGGGGAAAGCGGCGGGAGCGGCCATGGCCAAACGATATTGGGTGACGCTGACGATGGAAGGACGGGACGAGTTTGACCGGATGATTTCGCGGGGGCGGGCGGACGCGCGCAAGTTGACCCATGCGCGAGTTTCGCTGCAAGCGAAGGCGTCCGGGGCTGGCTGGGCTGGCACCTGCCGATCGCGTGGCGAGCAAGGCGACGCTGGAGCGCCACGCCGCCGCGCGGCAGCACCGACGCAACGCCGCCACCAAAGCAGACTGGCGCTCCACCGCCGCTGACGCCCGCATCAAACTGCGGAAACCCTGCCCGTCAGCTTAGCACCGACAGAGCAGCAGGGCTTCATAGGAAACTGCGTGACCTGCAGCAGGCTGCATAGCAGAAGCGATACCGGACCAGCCAACAGTGATGCCGGGCGGTTGACCGCGGCCGGGCCATCCCGCACGAACGGGGCCATGGCGCATGGCCGCATCCTGGTGATCAAGCATGGCGCGCTCGGCGACCTCATCCAGGCCCTGGACGCATTTCAGGCGCTGCGCCGCCACCACGCGGCGGCCGAGCTTGTGCTGATGACCAGCCCGCCCCACGCCGCGTTCGCGCGGGCGATCCCGTGGTTCGACCAGGTCTGGCTCGACCGGCGGCCCCCGGCCTACGAGCTTGCGGCCTGGTGGGCGATCCGCGGCGGCTTTCTCCATGCGGGGTTCGACCGGGTCTACGACCTGCAATGCTCGTCCCGCACGGCGCGGTATTTCCAGATGCTCCCGCGGCGGCGGCGGCCGGAATGGGTAGGCGCGGCGCCGGGCTGCTCGCACCCCAACCCGGATTTCTCGGACAGTCCTTCCAACCGGCAGAAGATGGCGGCGCAGCTCCGGGTCGCCGGCGTCCCGGCACCCGGGCCGGCTGACCTGTCCTGGCTCACGGCGCCCATCGATCATTTGGGCGTGCCCGGGCGCTTCGCTTTGCTGATCCCCGGCTGCTCGCCGCATCTGCCGCACAAGCGCTGGCCGGCGGACCGCTACGGCCTGCTGGCGCGGCGCTTGGCCAAGCGCGGCCTCGCCGCGGTCGCGGTCGGCACGGGCGTGGACCGGGACGCCATCGACGGGGTGCGCGCCGCGGCGCCCGGCGTGGTCGATCTCGGCGGCCGGACCACGCTGTCCGAGCTGGCGGCGGTGGCCCGGCGGGCGACGGTGGCGGTCGGCAACGACACCGGCGCCACGTTCCTCGCCTCCGCCGTGGGGACGCCGGCGCTGATGCTCATGTCGTCCCACACCAACCCGCTCGTGTCCGCGCCGTGGGGGCCGGGCGCGCGCTGGCTGAAGCGCGACGCTATCGCGGACATCTCGGTCGAGGACGTGGAAGGGGCGTTGCCGTCCAAGGGGTAAGCCGGCGGGGGCGTCAACCGCCCAGGATGTCGCGGCGCAGCCGGTCGAGCGCCGCCGCACCCACGCCGATGTCGAACGCCCGCGCCCGCTCCCGGCCCGCGGCGCCCAGCGCCGCCCGCCGCGGTTCGTCGCACGCCAGGGCCGCGATGGCCTCCGCAAGCGCACCCGCGTCGTCGGGGTCAACCAGCACGGCGGCGTCGCGCACCAGGTCGGGCAGGTTGCCGCGCGGCGAGCAGATCAGCGCGGCACCACTCGCCACGGCTTCCAAGGCCGTGAGGCCGAACGGCTCGGGCCAGCGGCTGGGCACCACGACCAGCGCGGCCCGCGCCATGGCGGCCAGCACTTCCCCATGCGGCCGGTGCCCGGCCATCGCCACCCCGGCCGCCGCGGCGGCGCGCGCCACAGCGCCGGAATAGGCATCGCCGGCGCCGTCCGGCCGCAGGCGGCGCGCGCCGATGACCTCCGCCCGCCAGCCCGGCAAGCCCGGCAGCGCGCGGGCACAGGCCGCGACGAAGCGGTCCGCGCCCTTCTCCGGCACCAACCGCCCAGCAAACAGGATCACGCGGTCGCGGCGGTCCTGCGGCACGGGCGGCGGCAGCGCCGAAAGGTCGATGCAGTTCGGCTGGACAACTGGCAGCGGGTGCCAATCCGCCACGCCCTCCGTCAAGCGCCCGCTGACATACGGGGACACCGCCACAACCCGTGAAAGGCGGCGCAGGCGGCCGCGCCCCGCGGCGCTGGCCATGCCGCGCATCGCCTGCGGGTCGTTGTGCAGGACCAGGACGGTGGGCACGCCGGGAAGGCGGCGGGCAAGGGCCAGGGCGACGGCCGGCCGGTTGTGCACCTCGATCAGGCTCGGGCGCAGTTGCCGCAGGCGGCGCGCAACGCCCCACACGTAGCGCGTGGTGCGGCTGGCGGGCAGCCACGCCGGGGGGTGGACGGCCTCGAAGCACGGGACGGCGAAGGGCGGGTGCCGGAGCGCCGCGCCGACCACCACGGTGCGGAACCCCGCCGGGCAGCCGGCGCCGAGCCGCTGCGCCAGGAGGCCGATGGCCCCCACGGACTCGGGGCTGAACCCCTCGTTCGGCGGCAGCACCACGGCGACCAGCCGCGCGTCTGCGGCCTCATCGGGGCAGTGGAGACCCACCGCGGCTCAGGCGCGCGGCGCGAGCTTGGGCCGGGGCAGCGGCCCCTCGTCCCGCAGGCCGTGCCAGGACAGCACCGTTTCGACCAGGAACGCCGTCAGCGCGCCGATGGTGCACGCGACCGCCGCGCCGAACATGAGGAACAGCGCCCACGCCACGCCCGCGTTGCGCAGCGCGCCCACGAACAGGGTGAGGGTGGCGGCCGCGGTCGCGCCGCCGCCGGCCGCCCCCAGCGCCACGGCGACATCGAGCGCGAAGGTCCGACGCCGCAGCCGGTGCAGGTGGCCCCGCAGCGCCGCGGCCCCCGGGTCGCCGGGCTGGACGCGCAGCAGCTCCTCCGCGTGCTCCAGGTGGTCGGTGACGCGGGCCAGGCGGGTGGTGAACACGTTCAGCAAGGTGCCGACGCCGGACAGCAGGAACACCGGCGTCAGCGCGACCTGGATGACATGGGCGACGTTCTCCAGGGGCACGCCCATGGCAAAGTCGGGCATGGCGTCAGGACGGCTCACGGAATGGCATGAGCCGCACCATGCCCGACGCGGGCCGCCGGGGCTAGTCGGGCGCCCCACGGCTTGGAGAACCCGGCCGCAGGCTCTAATCCACGGTCAAGAGGAGTCCGCCCATGCAGCCCGTCAGCACCGATGCCAAACGCTATGATCCCGCGACCATGTTCTTCCACTGGGCCACCGCCGTGCTGGTCGTGGGCCAATGGCTTGGCGCGCAAACCATCGATTGGTTCCCGCGCGGCCCGCTGCGGGTGGACGCGCGGTCGGTGCACATCACCGTGGGCGTGACGCTGGCCGCCCTGCTCGCGGCCCGGCTGCTGTGGCGCGTGACCCGCGGGCGCCGCCTGCCGCTGGCCGACAAGGGCGCGCTCAACCTGGTGTCCAAGGGGACGCATTGGGGGCTTTACGCCCTGCTCGCCGCCATGGTGCTGGCCGGCATGTTCCTGACCTGGACGCGGGGCGACAGCATCTTCAACCTGTTCACCATCCCAGCCTACGACCCCGGCGACCGCGCGCTTGCGCACCAGGTCCAGGACGTTCATGCGACCATCGGCTGGGTGATCCTGGCGCTCGCCGGGCTGCACGCCGGGGCGGCGCTGGTCCACCGCTACCTGTGGCACGACGGCGTGCTCGCCCGCATGCTGCCCCGGGGGTAACGGCAAGGCCGGGCGGCCCCGCGCCGGTTCCAGCGTGGGTGCGGCCCTTGGGGCTGGGCCGTTCCTGCCGCACTAACCCTGGCGTCCCATGTCGATGTCCTCCCCGGCCGCGTGCCCGGCGTCGAAGGCGTGGGCGTCCACCGGGCGCGCTGCCGGGTTGCGCGACCGGAACCGCAGCCCGAGCGTCTCCATCGCCGCATCGACGACCCCGGCCTTCGCCAGCACCAGGTCCCGGCCGGACGACGCCCGCAGCGCCGCCTCCCGCTCCGCCCGCATCGCCGCGAGCTTCGCCTGGATGCCCTCGGACAGGCCGAGCACGAAGGACGTGTGCAGCGCCCGCCGCCGCCCGCCGCGGCCCCGCAGGTAGTCCGGCCCGGCGCGGAACCGGTTGGCCTCGGTCTCGAAGGCTCCGGCGATCAGCGGCATGAGCACCCCCGCCGCCTGCACGTCCGCCGGCAGGCCGAAGAACACCTGGGCCAGCCGGCCCTCTGCGTCGGTCTCGAACCAGAACCGGCAGTCGAAGAACGCCGCCACCGCCGGGGCGCACTCGTCGAGCGGCCCGATGCGGCTCCGCCCGGTCGGCAAGGTCAGGCGGTCGCAAGGCTGCGCCCGGCGCTCGATGTCGGACACCGACAGGCCGTGCCGGTCCAGCAGCGCCGCCACCTTGGCCGCCGCCGCCATCGCTTCCGCCTCGGTGCAGCCACGGTCGGTGGTCCTGCTGCGCAGGGCCTCGATGCGGGCCAGCAGCGCCGCGTCCTCGCCGTCCGTCATCGCCGCGCGCCTAAGCAAGCATCCGTGGCTTGCGCCATGGATGCCTGTTTAGGAGTCGTTGGAGACGCATCATTCTGCCTGCTCCGTGTAAGCACACTCCACAGAATGATGCTTATTCGGGCAGCGGGATGAACTCGGCGTCCCCCGCCACCCGGTCGAAGCGCCCGGCGCGCCAATCGGCCTTCGCCTGCTCGATCCGCTCGCGCCGGCTGGACACGAGGTTCCACCAGACGTGCCGCGGCCCGTCCATCGGCTCGCCCCCCAGCACCAGCACCCGCGCCGCTGTTTGCGCCCGGACCGTGATGGGATCGCCCGGGCGCAGCACCAGCAGGCGCCCGGCCCCGTAGGTCTCGGGGCCGACCTGCACCGTCCCCTCCAGCACGTAGGCGGCGCGCTCGATGTGCTCCGCCCCGACCGGCAGGCTGGCGCCCGCGTCCAGCGCCGCGTCGGCGTAGAACATGTCGGAGAACGTCTTGACCGGGGAGCGCACGCCGAACATCTCGCCGGCGATCACCCGGACACGCTTGCCCTCCCCCGCCACCTCCGGCAGCGCATCGCGGCCGACATGGGCGAAGTCCGGCGCGGTTTCCTCATGCGCCTGCGGCAGCGCGACCCAGGCTTGGATGCCATGCAGCCGCTTCTCCGCCGGGCGCAGCTCCGCCGCCGTGCGCTCCGAATGCACGATGCCGCGCCCGGCGGTCATCCAGTTGACGGCGCCGGGCTGGATCGCCTGCACGGTGCCGAGGCTGTCCCGGTGCATGATCTCGCCGTCCAGCAGGTAGGTCACGGTGGCCAGCCCGATATGCGGGTGCGGGCGCACGTCCAGGCCGCGCCCAGCGCGGAACACCGCCGGCCCCATGTGGTCGAAGAACACGAAGGGGCCGACCATCTGCCGCTCCGTGGACGGCAGGGCGCGCCGCACCTCGAACCCGCCGAGGTCGCGCGCACCCGGCACGATCACGGTTTCCACCAAGGGGCCGTCCGGCCCCAGCATCGGCTCCGCGTCGTCCCCGGCCAAGCGGCTCATGGCACATCCCCCTTATAGTGCAGCCCGAACAGGGACATGGTGCGCCCGTCAGGGCGGCGCCAGGAAGGCCCCGAAGGCCCGCGGGCTTTCCCCCACCTTGATCTTGCGCAGCACGGTGCCGGCGGCCACGTCGATCTCCGCCAATCGGTTGTCCATCCACACCGCGACGTACGCGCGGGCGCCGTCGGCGGTTATCGCGATGCCCTCGGGGTAGTCGCCCACCGCGATGTCGGGCAGGGGCGCGAAGGCGCCGTCGAACACCGACAGCGTGCCACCGTGCTGGTTGGTGACCAGGATGCGCGACCCGTCCGGCGTGACCGCGACGGCGTAGGGGAAGTCGCCGACCTTGAGGCGCCGGGTTTCGGCCAGGGTGCCCGTGTCCACCACCGACACGTCGCCCGACTGCACGTTGGCGACGAACACCCGGCCCCCCTGGATCGTCACCCCGAACGGGGCATGGCCGACCGGCACCGTCGCGAGCGCATGGAAATTGCCGAGGTCGATCACCGACAGCGTGTCGCTTTCCCGGTTGGCGACGTAGAGCCGCGCGCCAGCCGGGTCGATGGCGAGGCCGGAGGGCGACTGGCCGACCTTCACCGTGCCCAGGCCGGACCCGGCCGCGTCCAGCACCGCCACGGTGTCGCCGTACCAGTCGGCCACGAACACCCGCCCGTCCCGCGGGCTGACCGCGATGCCGAGCGGCCCGGCGCCACCTCCGCCACCGCCGACAGGCGGCCGTCCCGGCGCTCCAGGATGCTGACGCTGCGCCCCTCGGGGTTGGTGACGTAAACGTGGCGTCCGTCCGCCGCCACCGCGACCCCGGCGGGCTTCGCGCCCACGCCGACCGTCTGCACGATGCTCCCGGTCGCCGTGTCCACGACCGAAACGGTGTCATCGCCCTGGTTGGTGACATAGGCCAGCGCCGCCCGGGCTGGCGGCGGCACGGCCAGCAGCGCCAGGCAGGCGAGGGCCAGCCTCAACCAGCGCGCTCGGCGATGGCCTTGATGTTGTCGAGGCCGGCGCGCAGCACCCCCGTGACCGCCTTCGCCGAGGCGGCGTCGTTCATGTCGGGCGGCGGGTCATTCAGCGGGTAGCCGCGGTAAAACGCGGCCCGCCACTCCACCGTGCTGCCGCCGGCCGGGTTGTCGGACACCTCGAACCACGCGCTGTAGTTGGTCACCGGCAGCACCTTGGGGTCCACCTTCTCGATCCGGTACATGTAGCTGTGGGCGGCGGCGTCATACTTGGCGAGTTCCTCGTCGAAGTGCGGGTCGCCCTCCGCCTTGAGCGTGAGCGTGCGCTTCGAGCCGATGGCGTTGCCGTGGTCCGCCGGGCTGGAGGCGATCAGCGGGTGCCAGCGGGCGATGGAGTCGAAGTCGCCGACGATGGCCCAGACTTGGTCGGGGGTGCGGGCGACATCGACGGCCTGCGTGACCTTCTGCCGCGTCGGGCCGTGCGCCCGGGCCTGGTGGGCGCCGGCCGCAACGGCGGCCAGGGTCGCGACGAGGCGTCGCCGGGGAATAAGCAACATGATCCGTTTCTCCATCCCGCGCGTCCCGCGCACGCGCGCAGGACGCGCGGATAAACTATGCCGCCAGCACGCCGGCGCGCTTGGCCACATGGGTCGCAATCGCGTCCATCAGCGGCGGCGACAGGCAGTCGTAGGGTTCAAGGCCGAGTTCCCGCAGCCGGCCGCGCACCTCGCCCATCTGCTCGGGCTTGGCGCCGGCCTCGATGATGGACGACACGAAGGCGGCGAACTCCGGCGCGGCCCAGCCCTCCTCCCGGGACAGCTCGGTGTGCACGAAGTCCATGCCGTAGAAGGGGTGGTCCTTGTTCTCGATCCGCCCGTACATGTGCGCGCCGCAGCCGGTGCAGGCGTAACGCTGGATCGCGGCGCTGCTGTCCACGACCTTCAGCTTCTCGCCATGCTCTGTTACCTCCACCTTGTCTCGCGGCACCACGGC
>CAXSEX010000137.1:0-10137 GCA_964236415.1 uncultured Acetobacteraceae bacterium
CGTTCGAGGCGTGCGTGCCGCTGCGCGCCGCGCTGGGAGAGGCGTTCGCGGCGTCCTACGTCAAGCTGAAGCGGCAGGAATGGGACGGCTACATGCGGCATCTCACGCAATGGGAGCGCGACCAGACGCTGGATTGCTGAACGCGCGGCCGATGGCGCGCAGCCGATGGCCTCGCCCCTGTCAGCGGGGACGGTAGCCGCTCACCTGCGCCCCGTCCTCCGGCCGCAGTTGCAGGAAGCCCGGCGCGGACACGAGCGTGATCAGCGCCACGATCAGGAAAGCGTCGTGGAAGTCCGCCACGTCGGGCAGCCGGTCCGGTCCGGCGATCAGCCCGAGCAGCGCCGCCGCGGCCGAAACGCCAAACGAGATCGTCAGCTGCTGGATCACCCCGCCCAGGCTCGTGCTGCGGCTCAGCTTGCTGGCCGGCGTGTCGGCGTAGGTCAGCGTGTTCGTGGTCATGAACTGCGTGCTGCGGGCGATGCCGAACAGCAGGACCATGAGGAACACCAGCCAATGCGGCGTCGTCGGCTGCACCAGGGCGAAGCTCGCGACGACCGCGGCGCAGAGCACGCCGTTGACCGACAGCAGCCCGCGGTAGCCGAAGCGCCGCATCAGCCGGGCGGACACGGGCCGCACCACGAGCGTGCCCAGGCTGGACACGAAGGTGAGCGATCCCGACTGCACGGGGCTGAGGCCGAAGCCGATCTGGAACAGCAGCGGCAGCATGAACGGCACGGCGTTGACGCCGATCCGGCTCAAGCCCCCGGCCAGCGTGCTGACGCGGAAGGTGCGGATGGAGAACAGGCTGAGGTCGAGCGCCGCGTCCGGCCGGTTCCGGGCATAGGGCACATAGGCCGCCAGCAGCAGCACGCCCGCCGCCAGCAGGCCGGGCACGGCCCAGGGCGGCAGCAGCGGGCGGCCGACGTTCTCGAACCCGAACTGCAGCAGGCCGAGGCCCGCGCCGCACATCAGGAAGCCGGGCACGTCGAAGCGCGCCTGGCGGTCGGCCCGGGTGTCCTCGACGAAACGGAGCGCCAGCACCACGCCGACCGCGCCGATGGGGATGTTGACGTAGAACACCCAGCGCCAGCTTGCGTAGGTCGTCAGGAAGCCGCCCAGGATCGGGCCGAGCGCCGGGCCGATGACGGCGGGCACCGTCATGTAGGTCATCGCCGTGACCAGCTGGTTGCGCGGAAAGGCGCGCAGCAGCACCAGGCGCCCAACCGGCGTCATCATCGCGCCCCCGAACCCCTGGAGCGCCCGCATCGCGACCAGCACGCGCAGGCTGTCCGACAAGCCGCACAGCGCCGAGGCCGCGGTGAAGACGACCAGCGCCGCCGCGAACACCCGGCGCGCCCCGAAGCGGTCCGCGATCCAGCCGCTGAGCGGCATGAACACGGCCAGGCTGAGGATGTAGGCGGTGATGGTCAGGTTCATCTGCAGCGGCGCGACGTGCAGGCTGCGCGCCATGTCGGGAATCGCGGTGGTGACGATGGTGGCGTCCAACTGCTCCATCAGGAAGGCGAAGGCGACGATCAGCGGGATCAGCAGGCGCAGCTTGCGGCTGCGCATGACGGCGTAGGTCGGTTCCGTGGTGGGTGGCAGGCTGTTGTCCGGCATCGTGGCTGCTCTTCGCAAATCCCGTGCCTTCTTCCTAGAGCAGGGCTGGCATCATCGCGGGACGGGGAGGCCAGGCATGGGACAGCGCGCAACCGCTGCGCCGAATGCGGCTGCAAGCTTGGAAACCTCTCCGCCGGACCCTCTCCGCCGGACCCTGCTGCCCGGGTGGCCGTGGACCCTCACCCGTCGGAATGCTCCCGAACCCTTCGCTTCTCCTCAGGATGCGGGACAAGCCATTCCGCCCTGAGCGACAGCATCGCCTTGAAAATGACCTGGTTCCGTTCGTTCCGGACCATCGAGACGACGTCTTGCCCGTCATAGCTGCAGCCCATGTCACGGGCGATGCTGGGGAGAAGGCGAACCGCCTCGTCGCGAGCTTCCTGGACGTCCGCCAGATCGACTCCCACCTCGCCGCGAAGAACACACTCAGCATCCCCGGAGTCGAAAAAATAAAGTGGCATGGAGCCCTCCATCGCTGGTTGACGGTAAACATACGCGCAGATCCATAGCATCCCATGCATATCCATAGCACGCAATGTTTTCACCGCACGATGAGGAGCGGTGTGCCGCTCTGCCCCGTTCCAAGCCATGACACCCGGCGAAACGGCATCACGCGCCTGACCGGCTTTCGATGATCTCAAGCGCCTCGGCGACCAGCCGCTTCTCGGCGGCGGCGGCGCGCGACGCTTCAACGGCCCAACCGCGCGACAGCTCCTCGGCACGGTGGGCCTGGCGCTCCAACTCGGAGGCGCGGCGGCGGAACGTCTCGGCCTTGCCGCCGAGTTGCCAGGCGCGGTGTGCATCGGCGACGATGCGCTCGGCAGCGTGATGCGTGTCCTCGCGGAGGCGCGCGACCGTGGCAGACAAGCGGGCGGCATCGGGGTTGGCGTGCATCGTATCAGCTCTTTATGGTCGAGGGGCAGGCTGGGCTGCCGGTGCTGCCAAGCCGGAGCGGCCGGATGCATGCCGGGGGCGCCGCCGCTCGCGTGACATGCCTCGCGTGGCCCGGCGCGGCTCGGCCCGCGCTCATGGCCGCGGAGGTGGCTGCCGACGTGCAAAGCATTGGGAAAGTCATGGGACCTCCAGGATTCCGTTGCACGGGATGGACGCACGAAGCGGGACGCAGGCGCCCGTGACGAACCCCACACCATACGGACATCGGGATCGATTCGCCTGCATATCGTAATAGGCTGCGGCGGCGCATCAGCCGTTCGTCGGCGTCCTCAGCCCGGTTGTGCCGCGACGCCCGCCGATGCCCACGCGGCACATGCGTACACCGCACATGAACGTGAGCGACCCGAGCGATGGCCCATTCCGGGTTTGCCGCGTTGGCCGTCCAGGCGTGGGGCGTTCAGCCTGCAAGCGCCGGCATGCCAGTCGTCGAGCCACAAGCAGCTCGGAGTGCTCCCCACCCGTCCAGGCCCAAGGAGTTCAAGCATGACAACCACGATCACCGCGGCATTCGAGGATCAGCCGGCAGCCCAGCGGGCACAGGAAAGCCTGGCCGAGCATGGCATCGGCAGGGACAAGGTGACGCTGCTGCACGGCGCCCAGGCGAGTCTGCCGGGCACGGACGCGGAAAGCGCCACCTACAACGAGGCGCTCCGGCGCGGCGGCGCCCTGTTGCTGGCGCGGGTGGACGACCTGCAGCTCCGAACGGCCGTGGAGTCCCTGGAAGCGAACGGCGCGGTGGACCTGGAACAGCGCGAACAGGACTGGCAGGCGTCGGGATGGACGGGCGGACGCGCGGCTGCCGCACCGGCGGCGAGGCCGGGCGTCTCAGCGACGGACCAGGCGGAAGACGCCATCCGCGTGGTGGAGGAGCGCCTGGTGATCGGCAAGCGCGACGTGAGCCGCGGCACCGTGCGGGTCCGGGTGCACATGGTGGAAACGCCGGTCGAGGTTCCCGTCACCTTGCGGGACGAGACTCTCACGGTGGAGCGCCACCCGGTCAACCGCCCCGTCACCACGGCGGACACGGCCGCGTTCCAGTCCAAGACGATCGAGGCCGTCAAGGTGAACGAGGAGCCTGTGGTCACCAAGGAGGTCTTCGTGACGGAGGAGATCGGGCTGCGCAAGGAGGCGGTCGAGCGGGTGGAGACCGTGCGCGACACCGTGCGGCGGACGGAGGTGGACATCGAGGGCGACGCCGCCGCCGCGCGTCCTGCCGGTCGGCGCTCCGATGCCTGATATCGGCTTGACGCCCGGACCCGCCGGCGGGGGCCGCCGGGTTTGCGTGATCGGCGCGGGGATCAGCGGCCTTGTCGCCGCCAAGGTGTTGCGCGCCCGGGGCTACGATGTCGCGGTGGTCGAGAAGAGCGGCGACCTGGGCGGGGTCTGGGAACCCGCCCGGTCCTACCCCGGCGTGCAAACGCAGACGCCGCGCGACCTGTACTGCTTCAGCGACTTCCCGATGCCGGACGAGTACCCGGAATGGCCGAGCGGGGCGCAGATGCACGCCTACCTCGGCGCCTACGCCCAGCATTTCGGCCTGCGTCCCTGCATCCGGTTCCGAACCGAGGTCCTGTCCCTGTCGCGCCAGCCCGGCGCGCATGGCTGGTTGGCCACGCTACGTGGCGCCGATCCGGCCGTGGGAACCGAGCCGTTCGACCTCGTGGTCATCGCAACCGGGCAGTTCAGCCAGCCGCGGAGCCTGCACCTGCCGGGCGAGGACGCCTTCGTGGCCGCTGGCGGCAGCGTCCTGCACTCGTCGCAGTACGTGGACGGCGCGGAGGCCGAAGGCCGCGACGTGGCCGTGGTCGGGTTCTCCAAATCGGCGACCGACATCGCGATGGACGCCGTGGCCCGGGGGGCGCGCACGGTTTCGGTGATCTACCGCCGGGCACACTGGAAGATTCCCTACTTCTTCGGCGGCGCGGTCAACTTTAAGAACATCCTCTACTGCCGCGCCTCGGAGGCGATGTTCATGCCGTGGGGACCGAGCCGCGCCGGCCGCCTCGCGCGGAGGCTCGCGGCCCCCGCGATCTGGGCGAACTGGCGGGCGCTTGAGGCGCTGCTCGGCGTGCAATTCGGGCTGAAGAAAGCCGGCCTGCGCCCGGAGGGCCGGATCGAGGACAGCATCCACTGCGCCACCAGCATCGAGACGCCCGGCTTCTACAAGGCCGTCCGCGACGGGCGCATCCGTGCGGTGAAGGGCGACGCCGCCGGCTACGAGCCGGGCGCCATCCTGGTGGACGGCGCCCGGGTCGCCGCCGATGTCGTCGTGCTGGCGGTCGGCTGGTCGCAGGACCTGCCGTTTCTTGAGGCGGACACGCGGGCCAAGCTGATCGAGCCTGATGGCCAGTACCGCCTGTATCGCCTGATGGTGAACCCCGACCTGCCCGGCCTCGGCTTCGTGGGCTTCAACTCAAGCTTCGCCAGCGCCTTGTCGGCGGAGCTTGGCGCGCATTGGCTGGCGCGCTGCTTCGAGGGCCGGCTCCGGCGGCAGCCGACGGACGCCGACATGCGGGCCGGGATCGACCGCGCGCTCGAATGGCGGCGGCGGGACCGCCGGGTGGCCGCGACCTATGGCGGGCTTTGCATCGCGCCCTTCCACCATGCCCACTTCGACGAGCTGATGGCGGACATGGGCGCCCGGACAAAACCCGCCAACCTGCTGGTGGCGCACCTGGCTCCCATCAGCCCGAAGGCCTATGCCAAGCTTCTGGAAACGGCGCCCGGCCATGATAACCTGGCTTTCAAAGGAGCCGCGCGATGAGGACAGCAAGCGCCAACCAGGTTCAGGTCGAGCTTGACCCCGGCGTCACCGCCGCCGGCCGCGGCCTCGATGAGGTCGTGTGGAACATCCTCGGCCATACCTACTACCTCAAGGCCGAGGGCGCGAACGCCTTTGCCTTCGAGACTTACGACCCGCCGGGCACCTTCGTGCCGCCGCACGTCCACCCCACGCAGGACGAGTTCATCTGCGTGCTTGAGAACGAGTTCGACCTTTACCTCGACGGCCAGCGTCACAAGGCGCGCGCCGGCGACCTGGTGCGCCTGCCGGCTGGCATCCCGCACGGCTACTACAACCTCAGCGCCGTGCCGACGCGGGCGATGTTCTGGGTGGCGCCCGGCCGGCGCCTGCGCGAGCTGTTCGACGTTCTGCACAACTTGGGCGACCCTGAGCAGGTGGTGCGGGAAGCCGCGCAGCGCGAGGTGCACTTCCTGAAACCGGAGGACTACACCTTCGATCCCCTGGCGACGAGGGAAACCGGCCAGCCTTGACCAACCCGGCGCCCGTGCTGATCGCGGGCGGCGGCATCGGCGGCCTCGCCTTGGCGCTGATGCTGCACGCCCAAGGCCTGGCTTGCGAGGTGCTGGAGGCGGCAACGGACATCCGGCCGCTCGGCGTCGGCATCAACGTCCTGCCGCACTCGATCCGCGAGCTGGCCGCGCTCGGCCTGCTGCCGCGGCTCGATGCGGCTGCGATCCGCACCCGGCGCCTGACCTACATGAACCACCTGGGGCAGCGGATCTGGACGGAGCCGCGCGGCCTCGGTGCCGGCCACGATGTGCCGCAGTTCTCTGCCCACCGCGGACGCCTGCACCGCTTGCTTTGGGATGCCGCCGTCGAGCGGCTCGGTGCCGGGGCGGTGCAGGCCGGCTGGCGATTGGTAGGGTTCAGGGCAGATTCCGAGTGCGTGACCGCCCGGTTCGCCGCCCCGGACGGCACGGCGCGGGAGGTGGAGGGTGCCGCGCTCGTGGGGGCGGACGGCATCCACTCGTGGCTGCGCGCCCATCTGCATCCGGGAGATTCCGGCGTGCGCTGGAACGGCATCCAGATGTGGCGCGGCGCGGTGGACTGGCCGGCCTTCGACGGGGGCGACGCGATGGTCGTCGCGGGCGACGGCGTGGCCAAGCTCGTGCTGTATCCAATTGCGCCGGGGACCGCGCTGGGCCGACGGCTGACCAACTGGGTGATCTATGCGCGGGTCGCCGAAGCCGGCACGCCGCCGCCGGGGCGCGAGCACTGGTCGCGCCTCGGGCGGCCCGAAGCGTTCCGCCACCTGGCGGGGCGCCTGGCGCTGCCGTTCGTCGATGTCGAGGCCATGATCGCGGCGACGCCGGAGATCTTCGAGTATCCCATGTGCGACCGCGACCCGCTGCCTTGGTGGACCCACGGCCGGGTGACGCTGCTTGGGGACGCGGCGCATCCGATGTATCCCGTGGGGTCCAACGGCGCGTCGCAGGCCATCCTGGACGCGCGCTGCCTGGCTGACTGCCTGGCCGCGCAGCCTGCCCCTGCGGCGCTGCGGGCGTACCAGGCGGAGCGCCTGCCGGCGACGACGGGGATCGTCCGCTCCAACCGCATCGGCGGCCCGGAACGGGTGATCGACCTCGTGGCCAGCCGCGCGCCGCTGGGTTTCGCCGACATCGGCGCGGTCGCGACGAAGGCGGAGTTGGCCGAGGTCGTCCAGGGCTATGCCCGGCTTGCCGGCTTCGCGGTGGCATCCGCCACGGAGGGCGCGGCGCAGGCGTCCCGGCCGTAGCGGCACGGGGCGGGCGTCACCGCCCGGTGGTTGCAGGGAGCGCCGGCCGGGCGCATGGGTGGCGGGCACTGTTGCGGGGAGGGCATGGATGGATCTCGGGCTGAAGGGGCGCCGCGCGCTCGTGACCGGCGGCACGAAGGGCATCGGCCGGGCCATCGCAACGTGCTTCGCGCAGGAAGGGGCAAGCGTCGCCCTCTGCGCGCGCAACCCGTCCGAGGTGGAAGCGGCCATCGCGGCGCTGCGCGGCCAGGGCGTGGAAGCGTTCGGCCAGGCCCTGGATGTCGCGGACGCCCCGGCGCTGCGCGGCTTCGTGCAGGCAGCGGCCGGTGCGCTGGGCGGCCTCGACGCGGTTGTGGCGAACGTGAGCGCGCTTGCCATCGGCCAGGACGAGGCGTCCTGGAACGCCGGGTTCCAAACGGACCTGATGGGCGCGGTGCGGCTGGTGGACGCCGCCCTGCCCTTTCTTGAAGCCTCCGACGCGGCGTCGATCACCTTCATCTCCAGCGTGTCCGGGCGCGAGGTCGATTTCGCCGCCGGCGCCTACGGGGCGATGAAGGCCGCCCTCGTGCACTACGCCCAGGGCCTCGCCTTTCATCTCGCGGGCAAAGGCATCCGGGCCAACACGGTGTCTCCCGCCAACACCTACTTCGAGGGCGGCGTGTGGGCGCGCATCGAGCGGGACAACCCGGCGTTCTTCGCGGAGGCGCTGGCGCTCAACCCGACCGGCCGCATGGGACGCCCGGAGGAGATGGCGCGCGCCGCCGTGTTCCTCGCCAGCCCCGCCGCGAGCTTCGTGAGCGGCACGAACCTGGTGGTGGACGGGGCGCTGACCCGGGGCGTGCAGCTTTGACGCCCGGCAGCGGCGCAGACTCGATGGGCTGACACGGCGCGCTGCTGGCCGAAGTCGGCGACGGTAACACCGTGGCGGTGTCCGGCTGCGGCAGGTGGCCCCCGGGCAGCATCCGCACGACGATGGCACGTTCACCCCCGGCGACGGACCGAGCCAGGTCCTGCAATGGGCGGTGGAATGCATCGCCAAGGCCGGCACGCTCGGCATCATCGGCGTGTATCCCCCGGCTGCCGAGAGCTTTCCCATCGGCAAGGCAATGAACAAGAACCCTTCGATCAACGCCGGCAACTGCGACCACCGCGCCTGCATTTCGAAGCTGGTGGAGATGGTGCGAACCGGCGTGATCGATCCCGTGACGGTGCTGACGGAGGGGCAGCCGCTGACGGGCGCCATCGAGGCCGACAAGCATTTCGACAAGCGCGAGGCCGGCTGGATCAAGACCGAACTGAAGCTTGCCCAAACCGCGGAGTAGCTGATCGGACTAAGGCTTGCCGGGGCTGTGGACGTGCGCGGCGCCAACAAGCGCGGTGCATATGGCCATGGCGGCGGGTTTGTCATTGCAGGCCGCTTTCGGGGTGGCAACCCAGGAGCGCCAGGACGGAGCTTGCCGCCCTTGATCGCCGTGCCGTTGTGCTCCTTGCAATGATGCGGACTGCAACAGCGTGAGGCATCACAAACCTTCGAACGTCTAGCCTACAACTGCGACGCAGGCGCGCCTCACGGATGCCAGTCGTAAAACGCGGATACCTCTGTAAATCTAGATTTAACCGGCGACGATTTGTGTTACGTAGAATAGTAACGCTCAAAGGTTCGGCTTGCATGACGCCTCGGGACGTTCGGTTTGATCGTCGATTCGGCACAGACGGTGGCCCAAAGTCTCCGTGTTTCATTCCTAACGTTCCCGCGCTGGGACGCAAACATGAGAGAACCATGATGCAAGATCTCAGAGAATGGGACGGCCGCCCTGACAGCCCTGAGAAAAGCGGGTGGCACTGGATCGAGGACGCGGACGGCCTGCGGCCTCTGCTTTGGCGTGGCGACGATTGGCCTGAGCAGGCGGAGCGAGGCGAGTGGCAGGACGGCTATGCCGTGCTCAGCGCCCATGATCTCGGCCGCGGATGCTATTACGGCCCCGTTGCCCTATCGCCCGGCTTGACCGCTTTATGCCATCGCAGATTGTTCCCGCTCGGCGGCTGACCTGATCGCCGCTCCGGCTAAGACGATGCGCCTTCTGCACCGGTCCGGGCGTCGGGAGGCAGATTGTGCGCTCGGCATGTGGCAGTCCTTATGGAGGGATTTGGGCCAAGATTATCCGTCGCAGAGTACCGGGCGCAATGACTTCAGGATCGAGAGACAAGCCTCACGTAAGTTCCCGTGCGTGCTCTGCACTGACAACCTGCCTATGTAGGACATGTCATACACTTCCACCAAGGCCATCGGCCATTGGGGGAACAGTCGAATGTTGGTTACGACGTGCTGAAGCAACAGCACATTGTGGTGGCGCTCATCGTGCAATATGTTTTTATATAATTGGTTAATCTCTGGCGCTGGGCCTTCAATAATCTGAGCGAAAAACCTTCTATCGGTCAATAAGGTTCCGGTTATTTCGCGCAAGGAATTATGGTTTACGCCATATTTTACGATATCTTCTACGATTTGGTTATAGGTAGACTGGTGATCTTTCTGGGACGCATGACTGCAGTAAATTATCTGTACGATGTTTTGTTCTAAACGAGAGTTTTTTGATGATATTACATCCATTATTTTGTTCCAGACTTACTTGGATATTATTTAATGTAGTCTTCAGAATTAATATTGGCGTAGCTTTACTGAAATTTTTCTCAGCCGCATGTCGTGAATGTGTCGCCTGATAAGGCTCAACAACGGGCGCCACGACTGGATACAGGTTGATTCCTGATCATTCGAAACGATCCCGTATGGGATGATCACTGCTTTACAGAAAGCATGATGCCGCGATGGAATGCTGGGAAAGGACCGACGCAAGGTGAGCATCAGCTTCCTCCATCCTGCCCCCGCGAGACGCCCTCATGCTGTCAACATTCGGATGTTACGGCCTGCAGCTCAGCTCGTCTGTCAGGTAGAGTACATTTCTAAGGGGTCGCCGTGCCAAGCAGGGCCATGAACCGCCGCTTAACCAAAGCGTAGCACTCGCAG
>CAXSEX010000138.1:0-10120 GCA_964236415.1 uncultured Acetobacteraceae bacterium
CGGTGAACGGCGTGTCGATGACCGTGCCATGCCGCGAAACGAGGAGGGCGACCCGCGATCCCCAGGCGGCGCAGGCGCGCCCGACCGCGTGGGACCAGAGCGGCGCGTGCGCCGCCGCGCCGATGTCGCGGAACAGGTGGGGCCGGCCGGTCGCGGCATCGAAGCTCGGCGCCAGCTCCCAATCGAGCCAGGCGAGGTCGTGCTGCTCGGCGGCCACGAGAAGCGGCTCGTCCAGCTCCGCGGCCCAATGGCGGAGCAACTGGCCGCTGACCCAGGCATGGGTGGGCTGGCTGATCGCGAGGAGGCCGCCGGGTCCGCCGCTTGGCGTGTCGAGGAACATCATCGCGCGAGGCTACCGCCTGGCGGCCCCGCGCGGTAGCCCAAGGCTGGTTCGAGCGTGGCACGGGCTTTGCAAAATCCTGCGAGGGCTGTGCGAGCCGCCGCACCGGGCGTCGGCCGAACCAAGCGGCAGGGGAGATGATCGTGGCCGACAACGCGACGCGCCGGCGTCGGCTGGCATGCTTCGCCGCCGCGCTGCTCGGGCTGGCCCCCGCTTCCGCGGCGACGGCGCAGGCGGCGGAGGAGGCGGCGATGCTGCTGCCGGGAAGCATCAACGACCAGAGCTGGAACGCTCTCGGCTATCAGGTCTGGTAGCGCTCCTTGGACATGACCTGGAACTGCACCAGGTGCACGTGCATGGGATGCGTGTCGGTGGTCAGGTTCAGGAAGTGCCACACCTCGAAGCCGCCGAGCCGGACGCTGAAGTTCAGCCGGTCGTCGAACAGCCGCGCCAGGACGCGGTAGGTAGTCGGCGCATGCGCGTCCGGGCTGTCGGCCGCCGCTTCGATGTCGAAGGCGACCGTGGCCGCGTCGCCGGCAACCGGGGCAGGCTCGCCGGGCTGCACCTTCTGCAGCTCCCACAGGGTCAGCAGGCCATCGAAGGTCCCGCCGACTTCCTCCCGCAGCGCGATCAGGCGGTGTTCGTGCTGGCCGAACTCCGTGTGGTCCAGCCGGTCGAAGTCGGACAGCAGCTCGGGCAGCGCCAGCTTCGTGCTGGACGGGGGCGCCGCGCACCCTGAGCTGCATGACGTTCGGGAACGGCACCCGGTTCGCCGCGTCCGGCGTTCCAGGCGCCCCGGGGATCGCGGTCCCGTCGTAGGGCGCCGCCGCGACGTTGGCCGAGGTTGCGGTCTTGGATCAGCAAGGGCACCTCGACCGGCGTTTCGTGCCGGAACGGGTGGCCGCCGTGGGCCGCAGCCAGCGCCGCCATCACGGCATCGTCCTGCGCGTCGCGGATGGCCCATAACCCGGCGAGGCCCGCATAAACGTTGAACCGCCTCACATGCATGGCGTGGTCGTGGTACCAGGGCATGGCAGCGCGCTGGTCGTTCTCATGGCGGGTGAGGACCTGCTGCCCGCAGAGCACCGCGTTGGTCGGCCAGCCGTCGGAGTCCGGCGGGGTGCGGCCGCCATGCAGGTGCGTGACGGTCCAGGCAGGGATGGCAGCGTAGAGCGGGTCGGGCGCCGCGCCGTCGAGGCCCGGGTTGTTCTGCGGCAGCGCATCCGGCGCGGCGGGGTCGGTGGTCGGCACGTGCGCGGCGGGGAAAGGCAGGGTGCCGGGAATGCAGTTCCTCCAGCGCACCCGCAGGCGCGTGCCGCGACGGAGGTTCACGGTGGGGCCGGGCACCTCGCCGCGGCAGCCCCAGAACTCGGCGTCCGGCAGTTCCGAATGCAGGCGCATCCTGGTCGGCCGCAGGTCGATGTCCAGCTCGGCCTCGTGGTGGCGGGGGCCGATGTCGATCACGGTGGGCAGGCGCAACGGGTCGGCAAAGGGCGTGGGTGCAGCGGGCATCGGACATCTCCCAGCGGAACGGGCAAGGCTTGCCCTACAGTCACAGCACCGATCTGCACGACCGTGCGTGACCTGGATCACACGGGCACCATCGAGTTGCTGGCCAACCAACGTGCCCGAACTCCGCGGGGCGGCGGCATGCTGCTCGTTCCGACTGCCCTCCCCGACCTGGGGGGCTTGCCCGTTCCTGGCAAAGCGGTGTCAAAGCGCGATCCCAGCCCCGGAAGCCCTTCGTTGCTCAGCACGCGGAAGATGGTGGCTGTCGAAACGCCAGCCCGCTCCGCGACGTCGCGCATCGAAACCGCGGCGGCGGCTCCGGGGCCCGGCGCATGAAGGCTGGCCTCGTGGCGGCGTTCCAGTTCGAGCACCTTGCCGAAGACACCCGCCTGCAACGCGCCGGCCTCGACGATGATGGCCCCCGCGCCCCAGCCGGTCACGCCCCAGCCGGTCGCGGCGCAGCTTTCAACCCGGCAATGCGGCCGTGCAGCGGATACCGAAACGCGCCGGCAGGTGTTCCCGTGCGCAGCGGCCGGCCAAGGCGGCGCACGAGGGCGAGCGGCACGGCAAAGCCCCGAGCCGGTTGCGCGAGCGACGGCGCCGCCCCGCACGCGCCACTCGCGCGGCCGACCCGCCGCTCGTCCCTGCCGAGCGCAGAGGCACCGCGGTCAGAACGGCTTCAGGCTTGTGCCAAGCAGCCGGCCGAGCGAGACCACGGCGAAGAACCCGGCTTCGAACCCATCGCGGGGGCGGCCCGGCGGGGCCGGCGGGTAGTAATTGTCGGGGTTGACGAAGTATTGCACGATTGGCCGGAAGGCGATGGCCGGCGTCACCTGGATGTTGCCCACCAGCTCGAAGGAGAACCCGTCGCGGGCCTGGTCAGGCCCGAAGCGCCCGCCGGGGATCAGCAGCCGCTGCTTGCGGGTTTCGCCATTGGCTTCCACCTGGCTCAGGCGCTGGTACTTGGTCTGCACCCCGAGCGCGTCGAACGGACGGCCGGGAACGAGGCCAGTGAAGTTGACGCCGATCATCGCGTCCATGTCGATGGGCTGCGGCTTGTCCACGGACACGTCGAGCGAGCCATACACGGCGACGTTCGCCGGCGGCCCCACGTCGCGCCGGGCGCCGCGCCAGAGCACCTTCTGCCCCTGGAAGTAAACCACCCCGCCGCCCGGGTAGTTCGCGGCCTCCAGCAGCGTGCTGGCCGGCGCGCCGGTGCCCTTCAGGTTGGTCCGCCCGGTCCGGGTGTTCCACTCGAAGCCAAGCTCAAGGTTGGACGGATAGGCCGCGTTGCTGAACTCGCTGCGCTGGCCGATCTCGGCGAGGAGCTGCGCGCCGCTCGACTGGTTGGTGGCGAATACCCGGTCGCCGTAGTTGGTGGTGGTGCGGTAGTTGTCCTCGAACGCGCCGCCCTGCACGTACCAGGTCGGCGTCAGCTTGTAGGTGGCCCGGCCGCCCCATGTCGGATAGGGCACGGAGGCGAAATCGCCGCCGACCTGCACCGTGGTGGAATAGTGCGTGAACGGGTCCAGCGAGTTCGGCAGGAAGAAGTAGTTGTAGATGTTCGTCCGCCCGACCTCGAAGGACAGCCTGTCGCCCATGAAACGCTGCTCGTAGGTCAGCAGGGACAGCAGGTTGGTCTGGGTGAACGGCGTTGTCTGGAACCCGGTCAGGACGCCGCCGGCCTGGGTGATGATCTGCGGGAGGTCGCTCCGCAGCCCGACAAAGGTTAGGCCGACGTGGACGTTGCCGCCCGGCACGTTGGCCAGTTTGCCGAGGTCGAAGTCGGCCGCCGGCTTGAACGCGCCGAGGTTCGACGTATGGCCGGTGGACACGCCGGCGCTTGGGTTGGCGATGAAATGGTCGAAGGCGATGCCGTGGAAGTCGATGCCGCGGTCGAGCAGCGTCTTGCCGAATGCAGGGAACAGCCCGACGCGCGGCGGCGGCGAGGTCGGGGCCGGCGTTTCCTCCAGCGTCTGGTCGCCAGTGGTGTTGTCGCCCGGGCGCGGCGAGATGCCTTCAGGGCCGGTCTGGCCGGCCGCCCCGGGCGGGAAGACCCGGCTTGGCCCGCGGAACGGGATCTGGGCCACCATGGTGGGCGCGGGTTCGGCCGCACCGGCCGCGAGCGGCGACATGAGGGCGAGGGCCAGCGCCGCGGCCGAGGTTTTCTGGTGCACTCCTGTTTTCCTCCGTTGATTGGTTATTTGACTGATTGGTTACTTGACCGGGGCGCGTGTGCCGCGCCGCGTGTTGTGGGTCCGGGTCGGGCCGGACCGGACCTTACCGGTTTGCCTCCGGCGCCGGCGGCGGACGCGCCTGGTCCGCTTCCCGCATGAAGGCGTCCGCGACGGCGTTGAACTCCTCGGCGCCTGCGAGCTGCACGAAGTGGTTGGGCGAACGCACGATGACGTGGCGGCCGCCCGTCAGCTTGGCAGCGAGCCCGCCGACCGCGTCGAAGAACGGACTCCAGCCGCCGGTGACGACGAGCACCGGGATGCGCGCCCGCGCGACGGTCTCGGCCGCCTGCCGCAGCGCCGGGACCGGGGCCATGCGCGCCTGCAGCAGCGCGCACCCGAACCGCGTCGCGAGATCGGGGTCCGCGTCGAGTGCGGCAACCGCGGTGTTCGAGGCGTTGCCGCCCTGCTCCACCGCGCCCAGGCTGTGTCCGAAGGCGAGCGCGTAATCCCGCGGCGACTGTGCGGACAGGAGCATCCCGCCCCAGCGCATCGCGTCGGCCTTGAGGGCCGGGTCCGCCTCGACGCTTGGACTGCCCATCAGCAGCATCTGCAGTGCCGGCTCGATAAGGATAAGGGACCGGACGGCCTCGGGCCGGCGGGCCGCAGCCAGCAGCGCCTCGCCGCCGCCCCAGGAATGGCCGATCAGGTTGGCGCCGCCGCCCAGCATGTCCGCGATCCAGACGGCATCCGCTTCCATGTCGTCCACGCCGCGCGACGGGCTTTGGCCGAAGCCCGGCCGGTCCACGAGCCGCAGCCGCCAGCCCCGCTGCGCGAGCGCTTCCTGCCTGGCGAAAGTGCTCGGCCCCCCGCCCAGGCCCCCCTGCACGCCGCCGTGCACGACCAGCACCTCCGGCCCGGCCGTGCCCCATTCGGTGACGTGGATGGGAAGCTTGGCCGCTTCCGCCTCGGGCAGGCGCGGCGGCGCCGGGGGGCACTGGGCGAGCAGCGCCGCGCGGTGCTCGATGATGTTCGCGGGCGGCGTGGTCTGGGACATGGGCGATTCCTTTTCTGGCGCGGCAGCCGGCTGGCCGTGCGACGGGCCTGGCGCGCAGGCGAGGGCAAGCGCCGTCAATCCGGCGGCGACGGTCCTGGGCATTGCGTGGTTCTTTCCTGGGCGGGGGCCGGTCGGTGCGCTATCGGGCCTCGACCGGCACGGGATGGGCGCTCGGGGCTGTAGCCCCGAACAAGCGCTGCGCGACCGGGGCGACGAGCGCGGCGAAGAGGGGGGCGACGGCGACGACCAGGAAGACGCCTTCCACGGTCCAGCCCGCCGTCAGCAGCGCGCCCACGAGCAGGGGCGCGCAAACCTGGCCGAGCCGCCCCATGCCCATCGCCCAACCGATGCCCGCGGAGCGGATCGCGGTCGGGTAGACCACGGCGGCCATCGCGATCATGCCCGACGCGCCGACCCCGACGCACACGCCGATCAGCCCGTCGCAGGTGGCGGCGAGCGCCACGGAGTTGCCGACGTGGCCGAGCAGGAGGGTGAACACGGCGCCGAGCAGGAAGGCGGGCACGAGGGCCGCCATCCCGAACCGGTCGAACAGGCGGCCCGCCGCGGCCATGCCGACGAACCCGCCGGCCCCGTGGATCGCGACGACAAAGGCGGCGTCGGGAGCGGGCATCCCGGCCTGGCGCAGCAGCGCGGGCGTCCACAGGACGACGACGACGAGCACGCCGAACGCCATGAAGAACGGGACCCACAGCAGCGGCGTGGCGAGCGCCCGCCCTTGCGTGAACAGGTGCCGCACCGGCACTCCCGGGAGCGGGCGCTCCGTGGTGGTGAACCGCGTGCCGCCGTGGATCGTGCCGGCCGTCGCGGGGACGATGCGGGCCAGGATGGCGCCCACGCGCGCTCCCGACCCGGCCTGCGTGGCCAGGTAGCGGACCGACTCCGGGACGAGCAGGGCGATGAGGAGAGCTACGGCCAAGGGTGCCACGCCGCCGACGTAGAACAGCGACGGCCAGTCGTAGCGCGCGATCAGCCAGCCGTTCAGGAAGCTGCCGATCATGCCGCCAAGCGGGAAGCCGGCCCACAGCGCGCTCGTCACGGCCGCCCGCATACGCGCCGGCGCGTATTCGGCCGCGAGCGTGAGGAAGCAAGGCGTGGCGCCCCCCAGCCCGAGGCCGGCAAGGAAGCGCACGGCGATCAGCGTGCCATAGGAATTTGCGAGCGCCGTGAGGAAGGTGAACGCCGAGAACAGCAGCACGGCGAGAACGAGCAGCGCCTTGCGCCCGAAGCGGTCCGCGAGTGGCCCGAACGCGAAGGCGCCGAGCGTCGCGCCGAACAGGGCGGCGGAGAACACTGGGCCGAAGCTGCTGAGCTTCATGGCGAGATTGGCCGCGATCGAGGGTGCCGCGACGCCGATGGAGAATGTGTCCATCCCGTCCAGCACCGCGACCAGGCCGCACAAGGCGAAGATGCGGAATTGGAGCGGCGACAGCTTGGCGCTATCTACCAGCGCTCCCGCGTCCACGACGCTGGGAGCAGTCTCCTGGAAAGTTCCCGTCACGCGTGCGTTCCTTCTGTATCCGCCGGCCCGGCGTGCCCCGTCACGTGCAGCAGCAGTTCGGTTGGGTTGGCCGGCAGGGCGTCGCCCCGCCAGGCTACGTGCTGGTCCGGCCGGATGAGCGCGAACCGTGCCTGATAGAGCTTGTGAAGCCGCCGGTCGGCGGGCGCCAGCGCCGCCAGCGGGATGCCGAGGCGCCCAGCCGCCTCGGTCATGGCGGCACCGTCCTCGGCGTCGCCTTCGGTCACGAGCAGAGTAAAGCCTGGGCCGAAACGGTCGTAGAGCGAGTTGCCGTCGCCGAGCCACAGGTGCGGGGCAAGGCAGCCTGGCGAGGCCGACGGCACGTAGTGCATGACGTGCTCGGGCGGCGGCGTGGTGCCGTCCGGGACCGTGATGGGGGAGCCGTGATAATTGGCGCCGAGCACGAGGCCGAGCGTGTTGAACTCCCGTCCCTTGCTGGACAGGATGTCGTCGCCGACCTGGCGCCGCACCGCGTCGCCCTCCGGCCCTTCGTCCTCGATGCCGGGCCGGACCAGCTCGTTGCCCACGGTCGCATAGTTGGCGGCTGCCTCGTCCATGGTGCGCTGGTGCACGGGCCGGCGCTCGCGCTCGTAGCTGTCGAGCAGCGCAGGACCGCCCCAGCCCTGCAGCACTGCAGCCAGCTTCCAGCCGAGGTCCACCGCGTCGCCGATGCCCATGTTCATGCCGAAGCCGCCGAAGGGCGGGTGAAGGTGGCAAGCGTCGCCTGCCAGGAACACGCGGCCGCTGCGGTAGGCGTTGGCGATGAGGCAGCGGGCCAGCCAGGGGTCGCCGCGGATGACCTCGACCTCAAGGTCGGGAAAGCCGGTGCCGCGCCGGATCATGTCCACGGGGTCCACCGTGTCGGCGGCGAGGTTGCCCGGCAGCTTCGTCGCCATGAAGAACCACAACCCATGCTGGTCCATCGGGCCGATCAAGGCGGACACGTCCGGGTTCACCACCCAGTACATGATCGCCCGGCTGTGCAGGTGCCGCCGGGCCAGGTCCGGGGCGCGGAAAATGACGCTGTAGTTGCCGAAGACGGCGCGTTCATCCCCGACCATGGCGGCGCCGGTCGCCTCACGCACTGCGCTGCGCGCGCCGTCGGCGCCGACCAGGTAGGCGCAGCGCACAGTGCGGACCGCGCCCGTGCGCAGGTCCTCGATCTCGGCGGACGCGCTGTCCGCGTCCTGCTTGAAGCTCTTCAGCTCGGACTCGAACCGCACCTCCACGCCGGGCAAGGACACGGCGCGGGACTGCAGCACCTCTTCCAACGTGTACTGCGGGACCCACTGAGCCTCTTCCGAGTAAAGCTCGTTCCGTTCCCGGCGTCCGTTGAAAGCATTCTCGAACCGGGCCAGGGCAGGGCCGCTCATGCGTGTCGCGAACACCACGTCCGGCGGGTAGTCGGGCGGGATCGGCGAAGCGGCCCGCAGCGCGTCGGCGATGCCGAAGCGGCGCAGGTGCTCGCGCGTGCGGACGTTCGTGGTCTTGGCGCGCGGGCTGTAGCCGACGCGGTCATTACGCTCCACGACAAGGCATCGGACGCCGCGTTGGCCGAGCTCGATCCCGAGCGTGAGGCCAACCGGCCCCCCGCCGGCGATCACGACATGCGGGTCGGCCGAAACGGTCTCAGTCATTTGCAGGACCGCGGCGAAACAGGGTTGGCGTGGCGCGCGGGCGCGTCTTGGTCGGGCTTCACCGGGATCACATCCTCTTCAGTCGGGTTAGGCTTCACGGCGCTGCGCACGGCGGTCAGGCTGCAACGTCCGCTTCTGCCGAGACATGGACGCCGTTGTCGGCGAGCGCCGCGATCAGCTCGTCTGCCAGCGCCGGGAGGCCACGCGCTTCGGCGACGCCCCCGAACACGTAGAAATCCGGCCGGATGATCATGCCCGCCGCCCCGTGCGCGTCGAAGAAGGCGGCATACTTGCCGTCCACGTCCACGGCGAGGTTTCCGCGCGGCGCCGCCGCGACGCCGACCATATGGGCGCCGAGGCGGGCCAGCGCCTGGCGCTGGTCCGGGCGCAGCAGGTCCGCCGGGTCGGCGTCGCGCAGCACGACGCAGAAGCCCAGGCCCACCACGTCATCCCAGCGCCCTTCCCGCCCGCGCCAGCGCACGGCGCCGTGCGGCGACAGCAGCCCGGCAATCGGCGCCCGCTGCGACACCAGCCCGGTCGAAAGGTGCGGGAAGGGCGGGAACGGCTCGGCGGTGCCGGTCTTGAACGTCCGGTCGCGCTCGGCCGCCTCCGCCGGGTCAGCGATGCAGATGATGCGGCCGAGGTAGACCGCGGCGTCGATCACCCCGCTCACGTGCGGCTTGCGCTCCGTGGTGTAGCTGTCCAGCAGCGTGTCCTCGGCCTCCCCGCGCAGCACCCGGTCGAGCTTCCAGCTCAGGTTCCAGGCGTCGCGGATGCCGGCGCACATGCCCTGGCCCATGAAGGGCGGCATGGTGTGCGCGGCGTCGCCGGCCAGCAGCACCCGGCCGCGGCGCCAAGTGTCGGCCACCAGGGAGCGGAAGGTGTAGATGGTGTGGCGCACCAGCTCCGCCTGGTCGGGCCGCACCCAGCGCTCCAGCAGCTGCCAAACGTGCGCCTCGTCCTGCAGCGCTTCCCGCGTTTCGCCCGGCAGGCGCATGAACTCCCAACGCCGGCACACGCGCCCGTCCTGCACGCCGCCGGGCACCATGGTCGTGGGGCGCTCGGGGTTGCAGTACTGGCCGCAGTCCGGGATGTCGAGGGTGACGCCGGGGTTCAGCCTCATGTCCACCACCAGCCAGTCCGCTTCGAAGCCGCGGTCCTCGCGCCCGATGCCCAGGCTTTCGCGGACGGTGCTGTTGGCGCCATCCACGCCGACCAGGTAGCGGGTCCGCAAGATACGGGTTTCCATGCCCTCGAACTGTTGCAGGCGGACCTCGACATGGCTGCCGTGGTCAGTGAAGCCAGCCAGTTCCCAGCCCAGGTTCAGCTCGACGGTTGGCTGCTCGCGCACCACCGCGCGGAACTCCGCTTCCAGGCTGGGCTGGTGGACGAAATTGACCTCCGGCCCGCCGGACACGGAGTCAGCACTCCAATCAAGGCAGAGCAGCTCCTCCCACTCCGCGTTGAACCACTGATACAGCGGCGCCGGGTGCGACACGCGGGACAGGCCGTCGCCCGCGCCGATGGCGTGCAACATCCGCGCGGCCTCGTGGTCGATGCACACCGCCCGCGGCAGGGTGTACGGCTCAGACCGCCGCTCAACCACGGCGACGCGGTGCCCTCGGCGTCCCAGCATGAGGGTGAGGGCTTGGCTGACGGGGCCATAGCCGATCTGCACCACGTCATAAAGGGGTTGGTCCTGCACGGCGTTTCCTTTGGTTTCTTAGCTTATTGGCTTCTCGGTGTTCTTTTGCGCTGCCAGCCCGGCCGGGGGCGGCACCGCCCTGCCGGGCCGCCTGCGCGGGGGCGGTGTCAATCCATGGCGGCGGCGGGGAGTTGCGGTGTGGCTTGTGCTTCGTGGTTGAA
>CAXSEX010000139.1:0-6093 GCA_964236415.1 uncultured Acetobacteraceae bacterium
GACGGGGTCGGCAAGGTCGCCGCAATCGCTGCGGACGATGATGAGATCGACGACGATTTCGCGCTTGGACAGAAAAGCCGACAGGCGGTCCGCCAGAAGCATTTCAACCCGGACCCCGAAGCCGGCGCCCAAAACCTGGTGCAACTGGGAGAAGCCGGCCTCGAACTCGTGGAACTGGCTCGCACTCGTCAGATCAACCAAGGCGATCTCACCAGCGCGCGCCGCAGCAAGTGGCACTCCGATGCCGCGAGACCCAGGCGAGGCGACCACCGCAATTTCCATGTCCCGGCTGCTTGTCTTGGGACGGACAGCGATGTTGTTGCGGTACTCCATAACTCACACGCCCTCATTAACTGTCATGAACTAAAGAACGGACATCGCTGACTGAACGCCGGACAGCAGATTGCATGACCGTATAAGTGTCTCAAACGGCTTTCACCAAGTCTCTCACTGAACAACTACCCGCATTAGTATATTGCAATGCATGTTGCATAGCATACTATATCATTATAGAACATATATGCAAGAGAAATTTATTTACAATTACTAAAACTATTGTATGAAACAGCAGATCTATTTGTTTAATAGCTTACAGAACCAACATGCCCTGAACGCTACGCCGATCTGGCGCCTGAGACCTTCGACGCCGATCCCGTTCGGCAAAGCCGTGAGCCACCCCGTTATCGCTTGCCCTTGAACGTGCAGGGCCACCACGAAGCGTCGCAGCCCAGGCCCGACCCCTCCAACGATCCTGGCCGGCAAGGAAGCCGGCACTATTCCGCCTAATGGCGTCCCAACCCTCGCGCCAGAAGCGGACTACATTGGCCGATCAGCACAGGGCACACACCAGGATGCCCTCACACCCTTTGAAGCGGGAACTGGCCACCCCGAGCGCCCGCTCTGTGGTGACCATCTGGACATCGCGCTTAACGCCAGGCGGCGGCCTCAGGCACGTCGCGCCCTTGCCAGTCACTCCGGGCTGCGTCGCCTGCTCCATGACGGACAATCGCCCGCACCTCGGCAACCGAGAACCCCCAGCGATGCTGTGCCCGGCAGCAACATGTTGGCTGCAAGCCATGCTGCCGCCCTCAGCGCAACCACCGTGCCTGGGAGGCTGCCCCGGTTGCCACGCCAAGCGCTTACGTCGTTGGAAGAAGCGACAGGAATGCGTTGGCCTGATTGCTGAACAGCGTGGCCAATGCCGTGCTGGCGGCGGCGGGCGTCGGCAGGACCGTGCCCGTGGCGGGGGAAGCGCCGGCGAACTGCGAGGTGATGGCCGAGGCGAGGTCGCTGGGCAGGATGGCCGTGATCTGCGCCTGGATCGCGTTGATCGTCGGTTGGGCCAGCGACGCTCCTACGGACGCACTTGCATCCGACCCGGAACCGGGGAAGCTGAACGCCATCGCGGGCGGCGCGCCAATTGTCGAAAGCTGCACCGGGGCGCCGGCGAACTGCGAGGTGATAGCCGAGGCGAGATCGCTCGGCAGAATGGCCGTGATCTGCGCCTGGATCGCGTTGATCGTCGGTTGGGCCAGCGATGGCACGGGTATCGACGTGGTGCTTGAAGCCATTGCACACTCCTAAAGTGTTGCCGCTGGTCGAGAGAGGCCTCGGGCGGCACTGGAAAGCAACACTCTTTGTCTCGTGCCGCATTCTCAAATGATCAGGCCGCAATCATCATGCCGTGAGCACGGGTTCGTGAGCCTGCCAACCTGACCATGCCCCCGCACGGTTTCGCTGCGGCCTGCCGGCTGCGGCCACCAAGGCCGTATCCCCGGCTTGCCCGACCTGCTTCACTCTGTTTGTCTGCCAACCCTGTTGCTTTCGATTGGAACTTCCTCGATGTCCAGGCTGATCCTCACGCCGCTCGCCGCTTGCCTGCTCGCGGGCGCCGCACTTGCCGCCGAGCCGGTGCGCATCACCGTGATTGCGGATCTGGACGACGACATCTACGACGCACGCTCTGGCCGCGGCGGCGTTGATGCGACGCGGATGGCGGTCGCCGACTTCGGCGGCAGCGTGCTGGGCCGCCCCGTCGTTGTCGACGCGCTCAACGACCACAACAAGCCCGCCGAGGCGCCGGGCCTTGCGACCCAGGCCTATGACGCGGGCGCCGACCTGCTGATGGACGTGCAGAACTCGCCGATCGCGCTCGCGGTGGCGAAGGTCGCAACGGAACGGCGGAGGCTTGCCATCACCACGGGGTCAGCCGTCCCGACCCTGACCCGGGGAGCGTGCAGCAGGTATGTGTACCACTACTCCTTTGATTCGGTCGCCATCGAAACGGCGACGGCGGACTATCTGGCGGCCTTGCCGGACGGCAAGCGCTGGGTGGTGATCGCAGCGGACGCCGGGTTCGGGCGCGGGGCGTTGGCAACCGTCGCCCCGGTGGTTGCCCGGCACGGCGGGCAGGTGGTGAAGTCGTTCATCGTGCCGCCGGCCACCAGCGACCTGTCGGCCATCCTGGAGGAGACGAAGGGCCTCACCCCCGACGTGATCGCGGTGTTCAACGCTGGCGCCAGCAACGACGCCGAGGTCGCGGCGACGACGAAGGCCGCCTTGCAGGCGCATACGACGACAGCGCTGCTCTACCTGTCGGACGTGGAGCGGGTGCGCGACGGCTATGCCGGGGTTCAGGCCGCAGTGCCATGGTATTGGAACCTGGACCCGGCCGCCCGCGCCTGGGCCGACCGTTTCGCCGCCGCGCATGACGGGCGCCGTCCGACCGCCGCCCAGGCCGCCGATTATTCCGCCACGTCGCAATGGCTGCAAGCGGTCCGCACTGCCGGCACGACGGACGCGGACGCCGTGGTCCGGGCGCTGGACGGGCACAAGTTCGACGACATGTTCGCCCATGCCGGCGAGTTCCGCGCCAGCGATCATGCCGTAGTGCACGACCTTTACGTCGTGAAGGTGCGGTCCCCGGCGCAGCTTCCCGAGCCGCACGCATGGTACGAGGTGCTGGCGGCGGTGCCGGCCGCAACGGCTTTCCCGGTCGGGACCGAGTGCAAGATGGCCCCGTGAGCGCAGCGGCTCCCCTGCGTGGAGGGGCTTTCGGCCGGCACGTCAACTTGTTGGGCTGAGGTCGCGCTGATGCGCGATGGAGGGCGGCGTGCCCGTGGTTACGCGAGCTTTTAGTCCGTCCAGGACCTTCGCCGCGTCGCCACCCGCCTCGCCCGGCGCCGCATCCAGCCTGCCCACGTCATCGCGTGGTCGCTCTGGCGAAAAGCGCACCAAGCGGTCGCACAACGCTGCCGTATGGAACGCAGACCGCAACTGCAATGCTATCCGGCGTGCCGCGTGAGCGCGGACGCCATGGCCGGCGTGTAGCCGGGCGCCACCCGCACGTCGACCACGGCCACCGCGCCACCCTCGACGGCGGCGATGGCCTTGGCGAACACGGCAGGCAAGGCAGACACGTCGTGCACGGGACCGTAGCCGACCGCACCCTGCGCGCGGGCCATCCCGGCCAGGTCGATCTCCGGGTCGGCCATGCGCTGGCCGATCCATTTGTTCTCGACCGGCCGGCCGCGCTCCCGGGCCATGCGCTCCTGGTGCACCTCGTCGTTGTAGAACGATTGGTTGTTCGCGACGACCAGCAGCAAGGGAATGCGGTAGTGGGCCGCCGTCCAAAGTGCGGTCACGCCCATCAGGAAGTCGCCGTCCCCGCAGATCGACACGGGAAGCCGCCCGGTGCCCCGCAGCGCCAGCGCCGCGCCGACGGAGATGCCCGGCCCGCCGCCGATGCCGCCCCCGCCGTCGGAGCCAAGGTAGTCCAGCGGGTGCCGGAACGGCCAGAAGCCGCCATCCCACGACAACGGCAAGTGCAGCAGCGAGACCGGCCGCGCGCCGACCGCCTCCCGGAGGGCCGCGGCCAGATGGGGCACGGCGAGCGGCAATGCGGGGTCAGGGCGTGGCGCCTCGGTGCGGGCCGGCGCTGCCGCCGTTCCTGACGGAAGCAGCCCAGACAGGGCCGCGGCCATCTCGTCCGGGTCGGCGGCGACGAACAGATCGACCACTGGAAGCCCCTGGTGGTCGCCGCTCCAGCCGTTGTGCAGCACGTGGTCGAGCGAGACCTGGATGACCTTGGCCGTGGGTGGCGCGCCGCCGAACGCGGTCCGCAAGGCGCCCGCCAGGTCCACCCAGTCCAGGCTCAGCACGACGTCGGCCCCGGCGATGGCGGCCTGCGCCTCTCCCCCGGGAAACATGCCGGGCGCGCCGGCATGCAACGGGTGGTCGGTCGGGAACGCCGCGCCCACCTTCAGGTCGGTGACCACCCGCGCGCCGAGGGCCTCGGCCAGGCGGACACGCGCGGCCCAGGCTGCCTCGCCGCGGCCGACCCTGCCCATCAGGATGACCAGCCGATCCGCCCCTTCCAGCAAGGAAGCCGCCTGCTGCACCAGGGCGGTGGACGGCCCGGCGGCCACGGGCGGCATGCAGCGCGCCGGGTCGGCCGGCGGGAGCGGCCCGTCCATCGGGGCCTCCTGCATCGCGGCGTCCAGGTTCACGTAAACCGGCCCGCACGGTCCCGTCCCCGCCAGCCAGGCGGCGCGGAACAGGGCTTCCCGTGCAGCCGCCGGCGAGGCAGGCTGCGCGTCCCACTTGACATAGGGCCGCACGATCGCCCCCTGGTCCTGCGACGTGTGGATCCAGTCGATCCAGGGGCGCCGGCGCGCAGCGTCCACCGGCCCCGTGGCGCCCAGCACGATCACCGGCATCCGGTCGCACCAGGCGTTGAAGATGGCCATGGTGGCGTGGAACAGCCCGACGTTGGAATGCACCGCCGCCAGCATCGGCCGTCCCGTCACCTTGGCCCAGCCCTGGGCGATGGCGACCGCGTGCTCCTCGTGCAGGCACAGCAGCATCTGCGGCGCGCTGTTGCCCAGGTGGTTGACCAAGCTGTCGTGCAGCCCGCGGTAGCTGGCACCGGGGTTGAGCGCGATGAACGGGATGTCCAGCGCGCGCAACGCCTCGGCCACGGCATCGCTGCCGAACAGCTTGCCGCCTGCTGGAAGCGAGGCCGGGCGCTCGATCCCCGCCGACGGGTGCTCCGCTGCGGGCGGGGTGCTCGTGTCAGGCATCGGGCTCGTCTCCTGTCATGCGTGTCGGTCGTCTCATGCCGGCTTGAACCGGATGTGGACGTTCTTCTCCTGCGTGAAGGCAAGCAACTCCTCCAGGCATTCCTCGCGGCCGAGGCCGGACTGCTTGAAGCCGCCGAATGGCGTGCCGAGGAAGTGCTTGGACGTTTCGTTCACCCACACGTAGCCGGCTTCGACCGCCATGGCCGCGCGGTGCGCCCGGTGCAGGTCGTTGGTCCAGATGGAACAGGTCAGGCCATATTCCGGCCGGTTCACCTGTTCCAGCATCGCCGCCTCGTCCGACCAGCGCAGGACGGCCAGCACCGGGCCGAAAATCTCCTCCCGGGCGATCGTCATCTCCGCCGTCACGTCGGCGAAGATCGTGGGCTCGACGAAGAAGCCGTTCGCGAGCGCCGGGTCGGCGGGCGGGCCGCCGCCGCAGACCAGCCGCGCCCCTTCGGCCTTGGCGGCGCCGATGTAGTGCAGCACGCGGTCCCGCTGCGTGCGGCTGGCGATTGCGCCCATCGTGGTGGCCGGGTCGGTTGGCATGCCAGGGCGGAACCGCGCCGCCTTCGCGGCCATGCGCCCGACCACGGCGTCGTAGATGTCGGCATGGATGAACGCGCGGCTGGTCGATCCGCAGGACTGGCCGCACCAGGTGAAGTTCATGCCCGAGACGGCCGCCGTCGCCACGGTTTCCGGATCGGCGTCGGGGAAGGCGATCAGGGCGTTCTTGCCGCCCAGTTCCAGCAGCACCGGCTTGATCGTCTCGGCCGCCGCCCGCATGACTGCGCGGCCCGTCGGCACGCTGCCGATCAATGCCACCATGGCGATGTCGGGGTGCGAGCTCAGCGCCGCGCCGACCTCGCGTCCGCCGGGCAGCACGTTGAACGCGCCGGGGGGAAGCAGCGGCCCGATCAGCTCGGCCAGGCGCAGGGCGGACAGCGGCGCCTGCTCGGGGGGCTTGACGATCACGCTGTTGCCGGCCGCGAGCGGGGCGGCGGACTTGCCGGCG
>CAXSEX010000139.1:6103-10105 GCA_964236415.1 uncultured Acetobacteraceae bacterium
CTGCTCATCACCCAACGCCAAGCGCCTTCGCGCCGGCGAGCTCTCAGGAGAGTGTCATGCCCGTTTGCTTCGACTCATCGCTCCGCGTTTCTTTTCGTGTCCTCTTCGTCGGCGGTCTTATCGGCCTCACGGCTGCGTGCAGTCTCACGAGCTCCGACGATGGCGGCCGCAGCGCGGACAGCGGCGCCTGCTCCGGCGGCTTGACGATGACCGCGTTGCCCGTTGTCAGCGGCGCGGGCGACTTGCCGGCGCAGAACATGAACGGGTGGTTGAACGGGATGATCCGGGCCACCACGCCGCGCGGCTCGCGCACGGAGAAGTTCACCGCATCCGGCCCCATCGGGACGGAGGCGCCCTTCATCTCCGTCACCAGCCCGGCGAAGAACTCCATCTGCCCGGCGGCGATGGCCACGTCGCCCTGCATCTCCGTCACCGGGTTGCCGCCGTCCGCGGCGTCCAGCGCGGCCAGCTCCGGCCCGTGGCGGCGCAGCACGGCGGCGGCCTCCCGCAGGACTTTGCTGCGCTCCAGGGGCGGCACGCGGCGCCATTGCTGGAAGCCGGCCTTGGCGGCGGCGATGGTGGCTTCCGCGTCCGCCACGCCGCCATCGGCGATGGTGCAGAGGACTTGGCCGGTCGCCGGGCTTGCCACGTCGACCGTCCGGCCGTCCACGGCGTCATGCCAGCCGCCGCCGTAGAACAGGCCGCGCTGCGCCGGGAGCACAACGGGCCAATCGGAAAACACGTCAAAGTCGTTCATGGCGGCATCCTCGTCTTGCGTTGTCGTCAGGCACGTGCCCCGTCTCTGCCAGCAGCGAGGGGGCGCTCCCTTTGCGGCCGGCGTAGGCGCTGCTCGATGACGACGCTCGCTGACGGTGTGGTCAGGCCGAGGCGCTTGAGGGCATGTGCCATGGGTCAGCTCGTCAAGGTTGCGCGGACCGCGATGTCGTCGCAACCCCCGCGGGGGCGGCCCGCCGGACGCCGGCACCGGCGCCGAACCTGGCCATCGTCAGCGTGTGGTTATGATGCCCGGCACCGGCCAGATCAGCTTGGCGACGTCGGAGCCTTGCTTGACCCGTCCGTGCCGCGGCCCGTTTCCCAGATGTGGGGCGCGTAGTTCCGCCCTACGCGGATGATGCGCCGCACCAGGAAGCGCGCCGCGCTGCCCGCGACGGCGGCGCTCGCCGTTTGGGGCGGATCCAGGACGTGCTCAGGCATTGCCGCGGTCCTCGCGGAACAGGTGCAGCGCCTGCTGGATCGGGCGGTCGGAGAAGGAGAACAGCACGCCGTCCTCGTGCGCCTCGTGCCGCACCTTGTGCCAGCTCGGCACCACGAACAGGTCCCGCTTGCCCCATTCGACGACGAACTCCTCCCCGCCGCCTGCCCGCGGGGAGACGATGCTGCGCCCGGCGCCCTCGATGCACGCGAACACGGTCGCGTCCGTGGAGCGGTAGGCGCTGGTGGCGAACCCCTTGGGCAGGAGCTGGATGAAGGTGCCCATGGTGGCCATGGCGTGGTTGCCGGTGATCGGGTTGGCGTAGCGCATCTTCAGCCCGTGGCAGGCATCCCATTCGCCCAGGCGCCGCATGCGCTCCAAGGCTTCGCGGGTGCGGCTGTAGGGGTAGTTGAACACGGGCGAGGAGCCGCCGCCGGCCGTGTGGTCCACCGGAAGAAGGTTGGCGCCATACCGGGCGTCGCTGTCGCCCACCGGGCGGGTGATGGGCTGCTCGTCCTGGTCCAGGTGCTCCGCGAACGACGTGTCGAGGAACGAGACCACGGGAATGTCAAGCCCGTCGAGCCAGAAGATCGGCGCGTCGGAGGGGTTGCCGTGGTCGTGCCAGGCCATGGGGGGCGTGATGATGAAGTCGCCCTCGCGCATGATCGTCTTCTCGCCGTTGACGGCGGTGTAGGCGCCGCTGCCTTCCAGCACGAAGCGCAGCGCGGACTGCGTGTGGCGGTGGGCGGGCGCTACCTCGCCGGGCAGGACGAGCTGCACGCCGGCGTACAGGTCGGTGGTGATGCGCGACTGGCCGCGCAGCCCCGGGTTCTCCAGCACCAGGACCCGGCGCTCCGCCTCCTTTGCGGTGATGAGGCCGCCCGCTTCCATCATGGCGGCGCGGATGGTGTCGAAGCGCCAGGCGGCGGGCTGGCAGGGGCTGCGCGGCTCGGGCGTGACCAGGTTGGCGAGCGAGGTCCAGAGCGGCGTCAGGTTGTCGCGGCCGATGCGGTCGTAGAAGGCCAGGCGCTCCGGCGTATCCGTGGCATGGGCGGTGTCCATGGCGTCCTCCTGCTGTTTCTTAGGATTGACCGTATGCCTTCAATTCGCCTAGCGTCAAGGAGTGGGCGCGGGCCGGCAGAAGCCTCGCGCGAAAGGGATAGGGAATGGACGGGGCCATGGTCCTGCACGGATGCCTTCGCTCAGCCGCGTCCTGGCGCGTCGTGCCCAGCCTGGCCACGGCCAGCCCGGTGCTGAACAGCCTGTCCCTTCTGCTGCTCACACCTATAAGGGGCACGGTTCCACGAACGGGGCAGCATGGACGACCTTTACCGGATGCCGGGCCACCTCATCCGCCGGGCGCAGCAGATTTCCACGGCGTTGTTCACGGACGAATGCGCCGGGTTCGACCTGACCTCCGTTCAGTATGCAGCCCTTTGCGCGGTCCGTTCGAACCCCGGGGTGGATGCGACGCGGCTGTCGTCGCTGATCGCGTTCGACCGCTCCACCATCGGCGACGTGCTGGAGCGGCTGGAAGCCAAGGGCTGGGTCCGCCGCAGGCCCGGCGTGGAAGACCGGCGGGTCAAGCTGGTGACGTTGTCGCCGGCCGGCTTGGCGCTGTTGTCGCAAGTCGAGCCGGCCGTCCGCCGCGTGCAGGAGCGGCTGCTGGCCCCCTTGACGCCCCGAGACCGGAGCACGTTCATGCAGCTGCTGATGCAATTGACGGAACTGCACGACGCGGCGACGCCGGCGCCGTTGCGCGCCCCTTCCAAGGGCTGACCGGCCGCACGTCCCAGGATGGCCGGCGCCCCAACTCGACGCCCCGGCTTGGCGCCCCAACTCGACGCAACACGGCGGCACCGCCGCCCTGCCTGCAAGCATTGCTCCCTAGCGAGGAACCAGGATCATGTCAGCTTCCAGCCCATTGCCCTTCATCGTCGCCGGCGGCGGCATCGGCGGGCTGGCGGCCGCGCTCGGCCTGGCGCGCAAGGGCGTGCCGGTCCTGGTGCTTGAGAAGGCGCCGGTGCTGGGCGAGATCGGCGCCGGCATCCAGCTCGGGCCCAACGCCTTCCACTGCTTCGACGACCTCGGCATCGGCGAGGCAGCGCGGGGAATGGCCGTGTTCATCGACAGCCTGCGGCTGATCGACGCGACCGATGGCGAGGAGATCACTCGCATCCCGCTCGACGAGCCGTTCCGCCGCCGCTTCGGCAACCCGTATGCGGTCGTCCACCGCGGCGACCTGCATGGCGTGTTCCTCCGCGCCTGCCGGGAAAGCGACCTCATCGAGCTGCGCACCGGCTGCGAGGTCGTCGGCTACGAGCAGGACGGCGCCGCCGTCACCGCCCGCCTCCGGTCGGGCGAGGCCGTCCGCGGCACGGTGCTGATCGGCTCCGATGGGTTGTGGTCGAACATCCGCAGGCAGATGGTCGGCGATGGCGCCCCCCGCGTGTCCGGCCACACGACCTACCGGTCCGTCATCCCGACAGAGATGATGCCGGAAGACCTGCGCTGGAACGCCGCCACGCTGTGGGCCGGGCCGAAATGCCACATCGTCCATTACCCGTTGTCGGGCTGGAAGGTGTTCAACCTGGTCGTCACCTATCACAACCACGCCCCCGAGCCGGTCGCCGGGAAGCCGTGCTCGGAGGAGGAGGTCATGCGCGGCTTCGAGCACGTCCATCCCCGGGCGCAGGAGATCATCCGGCATGGCAAGGATTGGAGATACTGGGTGCTGTGCGACCGCGACCCGGTCGAGCATTGGGTGGACGGCCGCGTCGCCCTGCTCG
>CAXSEX010000140.1:0-10060 GCA_964236415.1 uncultured Acetobacteraceae bacterium
CGGCGGCGCGCACCACGGCCTCGTCGTTGAAGGCCATCAGGTCTTCGAGGCTCCCGCCGCCGCGGGCGACGATCAGCACGTCGGGACGGGGCACGGCGCCGCCGGGCGGGAGGCGGTCGAAGCCGGCGATGGCGGCGGCGATGCGGGCGGCGGCGCCTTCGCCCTGCACCGGGACGGGCCAGACCAGGATGGGGCGGGGGAAGCGCCGCCCGATCGTGGTCTTGATGTCCTGCAGCACCGCGCCCTGCGCCGAGGTCACGACGCCCACGACGGCGGGCAGCGCCGGGATGCGCCGCTTGCGCTCGGCGTCGAACAGCCCTTCCGCCACCAGGCGGGCGCGCAGTGCCTCGATCCGCGCCAGCAGCGCCCCGGCGCCGGCGTAGTCCATGCGGTCCACGATCAACTGGTAGGAGCTGCGCTCCCCATAGGACGACACGCGGCCGGTGGCGACCACCTCGACCCCGTTCTCCGGCACGAGGCTCAGGCGCGGCACGGTGCCCTTCCACACGACGCCGCTGATCTTGCCGCCCTCGTCCTTCAGCGAGAAATACATGTGGCCGGACGGGTAGCGCTTGAACTCGGTGATCTCGCCGCGCACGCGGACCCGGCCGAATGCGCCTTCCAGCGTGCGCTTCACCGCGCCGGAGATTTCCGACACCGTGTATTCCGGGATGTTGCTGGGCGCGGCCTTCAGATCGTCCATGCGACGAGCCTATGCTACAGCCACGGCAGTGAGAAGCGGAGGGCGGGATGCGGGTTCTGGTGATCGGCTCGGGCGGCCGGGAGCATGCGCTTTCCTGGGCGCTGTCGGCGTCGCCGCTGCTGACCAAGCTTTGGGTGGCGCCGGGCAACCCGGGCACCGCGCTGATCGCGGAGAACGTCGGCATTGCGGCGCTGCACACCGAGGGCCTGGTGCAGTTCGCCCGGGACAACGGGATCGACCTTGTCGTGCCGGGTCCCGAGGGGCCGTTGGTCGCGGGCCTCGCGGACGCGATGGCGGAGGCCGGCATCCGCTGCGTCGGCCCGACCGCCGCCGCGGCACGGCTGGAAGGCAGCAAGGCCTTCGCCAAGCAGCTTTGCGATGACGCCGCCATTCCTACGGCGCTGTGGGAGCAGTTCACCGATGCGGACGAGGCGCGCGCGTTCATCCGCCGCCGCGGCGCGCCGGTCGTAGTCAAGGCGGACGGATTGGCCTCCGGCAAGGGCGTCGTGGTGGCAGGCACGGTCGAGGAGGCGGAGGCCGCGCTTGACGCGATCATGCGCGACCGCGCGTTCGGCGAGAGCGGCGCCGCCGTGGTGATCGAGGAATGCTTGGCGGGCGAGGAGGTCAGCCTGTTCGCGCTGTGCGACGGGACCGATGCCGTGTTCCTGGGCGCGGCGCAGGACCATAAGCGGCTCGGCGACGGCGACGCCGGGCCGAACACCGGCGGCATGGGCGCGATCTCCCCGGTGCCGGGCTTCGACGCGGCGGCGGCGGTGGACGGGTTCATCCGGCCTGCCTTGGCCGAGATGGCCCGGCGCGGCACGCCGTTCCGCGGGGTGCTGTTCGCCGGGCTGATGCTGACCGCGGATGGGGCCAAGCTGATCGAGTACAACGTGCGTTTCGGCGACCCGGAGTGCCAGGCGCTGCTGCCGCGGCTGCGCAGCGACCTGCTGCCGGCGCTGCTGGCTGCCTGCGACGGGGAGTTGGGCCGGTTTGACCTGCGCTGGAACGACGCCGCCTCGGTGGCGGTGGTGATGGCGGCGCCGGGCTACCCGGCGGCGCCCGAGCCGGGGTCCGACATCGGCGACCTCGGCGCCGCCGCGTCCGTGCCGGGCGCGCTGGTGTTCCAGGCCGGCACGCGGGTGGAGGGAGGGCGCCTGCTGGCCGATGGCGGGCGGGTGCTGACGGTGTGCGGCACCGGGGCCGATTTGGCCGCGGCGCGGGCGGTGGCGTATGAGGCGGTGGGGCGGGTGCCGTGGCGGGAGGGGTTCTACCGGCGGGATATCGGGTTGCGCGCTTCTAGCCCCGCAATACCCTGAAGAAATCGCGCAGCAGCGCCGCGCAGTCCGTTTCACGCACGCCGCCCACCACCTCCGGCCGGTGCAGGCATCCAGGTGCCTCGAACACCCGCGGCCCGTGTTCCACCCCGCCGCCCTTCGGGTCGTAGGCGCCGAACACCAGGCGGCGGATGCGGAAATGCACGAGGGCGGCGGCGCACATCGGGCAGGGTTCGAGCGTCACGACCAAATCGCAGTCGATTAGGCGCGGCGTGCCCAGCCGCCGCGCCGCGGCGCGCAGCGCCAGCATCTCGGCATGGGCGCTGGCGTCCCTATCCGCTTCTGTACGGTTGCCCGCTTGGGCCAGCACGGTGCCGTCCGGTGCCAGCACGGCCGCGCCCACGGGGACCTCGCCCCGCTCCGCCGCCGCTTCGGCCTCCTTCAGAGCCAGGTCCATGGGGGTCATCGGGCCTGCTTGCCCCCGATCCCCGTGCGGGTCTAGTCACGCGCCATGACCGCACGCATCAGACCCCTCATCGGCGTGACCCTGGATGCGGAGCCGCCCGGCGGCTACTCGAAATATCCCTGGTACGCGCTACGCGCCAACTACGCCCAGGCCATCGCCGCCAGCGGCGGGCTGCCGGTGGCGCTGCCGCACGATCCCGGCCTCGCGCCCAACTACCTCGACCGCATCGACGCCCTGGTCGTCACCGGCGGCGCGTTCGACGTGGACCCGGCGCTGTACGGCGACACGGAGCGGCACGCGACCGTGACGCTGAAGGAAACCCGCACCGCGTCGGAGTTGGCGCTGGTGCGCGGCGCGCTGGCCCGCGACATGCCGGTGCTGGGCATCTGCGGCGGCGAGCAGCTGCTGATCGTGGCGCTCGGCGGCTCGCTGCTGCAGCACATCCCGGACAGCGTGCCGGACGCGATGCAGCACGAGCAGCCCAACCCGCGCGACCAGCCCGGCCATGCCATTGAGATTGTGCCGGGCACCCTGCTGCACCGGATCGTCCGCGCGCCCACTATGCAGGTGAACTCCGCCCACCACCAGGCGGTGCGGGACGCTGGGCGCTGGGCCACGGTGAACGCCACCGCGCCGGACGGCGTGATCGAGGGGATCGAGGACCCACGCTACGGCTTTTGCCTGGGCGTGCAGTGGCATCCGGAGTTCCTGATCGACTCCGGCGACAAGCGCATCCTCGACGCGCTGGTCGCAGCGGCCGGCGGATGACCGAACCCGACGACACGGCCGAAGCCGGTCGCGGCGAGCGCATCGCCAAGTGGCTGGCCCGCGCCGGGGTCGCCAGCCGGCGCGACGCGGAGAAGCTGCTGGCCGAGGGGGTCGTCGCGGTGAACGGCGCCGTGGTGACGCACCCGGCGACCTTTGTTGACGCCGCCGACATCGTGCAGGTCCGGGGCGCCGTGGTCGATGCGCCCGACCGGACCCGGCTGTGGCGCTACCACAAGCCCGAGGGGCTGGTGACCACCCACCGTGACCCGCAGGACCGGCCCACCGTGTTCGACGCTTTGCCGCCCGGGCTGCCCCGCGTCGTCAGCGTCGGGCGGCTGGACCTCAACAGCGAGGGATTGCTGCTGCTGACCAACGACGGCGCGCTGGCCCGGCGTCTGGAGCTGCCGGACAACGGCTGGACCCGCCGCTACCGGGTCCGCGTGTATGGGGTGATCGACAACCGGGCACTGGGCGCCCTGGTCCGCGGCGTGACCGTCGAGGGCGTGCGCTACGGCCCCATCGAGGCGATGCTCGATGCCCGCACCGGCACCAACGCCTGGCTGAGCGTGGCGCTCAAGGAGGGCCGCAACCGGGAGGTGCGCAAGGTGATGGCGCACCTGGGCTTGCAGGTCACCCGGCTGATCCGCGTCGCCTACGGCCCGTTCCAGCTCGGCAACCTGGAGCGCGGCGCGGTGGACGAGGTTCCCGGCAAGGTGCTGCGCGAGCAGCTTCCGGAGGCGGCGCCCAATGCGGCGCGGCCGGTTCGGGCGAGGTCGGGTCCGGCCTGAGACGTGCGGATCATCGCGGGCGCCTGGCGCGGCCGGGCGTTGTCGGCGCCGCCGGGTGGTGCAACGCGCCCGACCGCCGACCGGGTGCGGCAGGCGTTGTTCGACCGTTTGATGCACGCGCCCTGGGCGGGGCGGGCGGCGGTGGACGGCGCCCGGGTGCTGGACGCCTTTGCCGGCACCGGCGCGCTGGGGTTGGAGGCGTTGTCACGCGGGGCCGCGTTTGCCACGTTCCTGGACACCGGGCGCGCGGCGCTTGCGGCGCTGCGGGGTAACGTCGCGGCGTGCGGGGCGGAGGGGCGCTGCACGGTTCTGGCGGCCGATGCGCTCCGGCCGCCGCCGGGGCAGGGCTGCGGGCTGGTGTTCCTTGATCCGCCTTATGGGCAGGGCTTGGTCAACCCGGCGGTTGTCGCTTTGCGGGCCGCCGGCTGGATCGCGCTGGGTACGCTGATCGTGGCGGAGGTTGGCCGGGAGGAGACATTACCGTGCCCAGAGCCGTTGGATGACCGCACGTATGGGGCTGCGCGCGTCGTGGTGTGGAGGGCGTGACCGAGGTTGGGGCGCGATGACCTATCTACCGTGCCCCGCTTGACTGAACGGATCAGCGGGGGACTGCCGCTTGCGCCTGCGGACCACGCGCCAGCCAGAACGGTAGGCTCCAGGTGATCGTTTGCCGCGCGAGCAGGGGCGTAAGCTCGTGGTTTATGTATGTTTCCTTGGAAAAGCGGACGATGGTCGGTTCCGGCGGCAGCAGCCTGAGCGGAACGACACGCAACGTCTCGTCCATGCCGTATATGACGAAATCCAAGCCATAACGCAGCACCATCCCACTTGCCGTCTCGGCGCTGCCGTCCACCACGGGCGGTGCGCCGGGGCCGTGGCCCGGGACGAGGGCCATGGTGCTGACCGGGTAAAGGCCCGACGCGACCGTGATCGATGAACCTTCCTTGTCAGCTTGCAGAGGCCCAATCGGTGAGATGCCGGCCTGCCAGCAGGACAGCGCCGGGATCGTGAGGCAAGCCGCGGCGATGGCCACCGGCCTGCGCCTGTCCCGGTTGATCGCCACCGGAACGAGACGGAACGCATACAAGGCAAACAGCGGCAGCATCCACTTGAAGTAATGATAGTTGCTGTGATCCCACAGGCCGGTCGGGTGCAGGTCGCGGTAGGTCAGGAACAGGGCGATGTCGCCGACCAGCGCCACAATGATCAGGCGATGGGCGAAGGCGGCGGCGTGCCGCGCCGTGACAAGCGCCGCGGCCATGCCTGCAAAGCCCGGCAGAACCCAGAAGAACACTTCGGCCATGCCGCGCCCGCCGGGGTAAAGCGGGTGCGGATCGAGCATCAGCGTCACCCAACGTAGTGCCAACAACCGTGGCTCGAACCCAATTTGGCTCGAAAGCACCAGGTAGCTGCTCAGCTTCGTGCCCCAGGTTGCCAAGTAGGCGCCCCCGAACACCAGCAACGGGATCAGCGCCCCGCCCGTCGCGGCGGCGAGGGCGCCTGCAAGGCACCGATGGCGGGACAGGAGCGCTGGCCCGGCAACAACACAAATCGCCAGGCCAATCACCCCCGCGTCTGCCGGTCGGAATCCGGCGATTGCAATGATCGCCAAGCCGGTTAGAAAAGCGTCCCCTCGCTTGCCTCCTTCAACCAGCCTTATCGCCCCGAGCAGCGCGCCGAAGATGCAGAACGTCTCCGGAGTGGTCGTCCATGGCACCACCCAGGACCAAAGAACATTCGGCGGTAGAACAGATGCTGCAACAAACAGGCCGCAGGCCACAGGAATCCGCAGCGGCACGTCGTGGAGGAGGCGCGACGCGACGCCGCAGAACAACCAAAGGGTGCCGAGGAGCGAGGCAAGGTTCGGCAGCAGGAAGGGATCGGCCGGGGTGACGTGCACGAAGGCTGCCCCGAGCAGTGGGTAGCCGGGCAGGTACCAATGGAACACCGCGTCAGTGACCCCGTTGGCCCAGGCGACCGCTGCCTTCTGGTAAAGGCCTTGGTCCCACCAAGCCCACCACGCCATTGCGGCGGTCGGCGTTGCCTGCGGATCGCGCAGAAAGGCCATGTCGGGTGCTGCGGACGGGGCAATTACCGCATGAAGCCGGAGGAATTGGACCGATAGGACGAGGCTTGCGAGAGTCAGGCAAGCAAGGTCAAGCTGCCTTCCCCCAGCCGGTCGCAATGACGCCAATGTCCCTATGTGATGGTCTCCCTTGCTGCTTCGACCCAGCTCGCCGATCCCCTCGCAGGGCGGGCGTCGTGCTTCAAGCTTCACCCGCAGTGTCCGGCGCCGAGCAAAACCTCGAACAGCTTTCCCTCGATTGCGCGGGAGTGTGTGCCGATCAGGGGATGGGCAAATTTGCGGGACCGGAGCGGAAGGCAGGTTGTGACCAAATCCGCCTCGTCGCCCTGGATGCCGACAAGCTGAACCGCCCGCCCCGTCCGTCTTGCGGCGGCACCAGTGTTGTTCATCCAGCATCCCCAGCCCGATGCCAAGCTTAGCCGTCCTGAATTAGCCCGGAGCTAAACCGACGGCACATTGGCAGGAACATGGTTTGCAAAGGAAATTCAGCCCACGCCGACTGCATCCGCCTCCAAAGCCTGCCGAATGCCCTCCAGCTCGTCCCTGAGCTGGACCAGCCTGTCCATCGGCACGCCGGTTGCCTCAGCGATGGCGCAGGGGATGCCCACCGCATGCGGCTGCAAGTCCCGCCCGGCCTGCGTCAGCTCGGTGCGGACCAGGCGCTCGTCCTTCTTGTCGCGGCTGCGGCGGACCAGGCCGGCCTGCTCCATGCGTTTCAGCATCGGCGTCAGCGTGCCGGAGTTCAGATGCAGCTGCTCGCCGAGCGCGCGCACCGTCAGCCCGTCCTCTTGCCACAGCACGAGCATGACCAAGTATTGCGGATAGGTCAGGCCCAGCCCGGTGAGGATCGGGGCGTAGATCTTGCCCAGCGCCAGCGTCGTGGAATACAGCGCGAAGCAGAACTGCGCCTCCAAGTCGAGATCAATCGTCGCTGTTGGCCGTTGCTGCACTGCTGCTGCCGTGAACCCTAGGAACCACTGAACCAGTTATAGCCCTGATCCTCCCACCAACCACCAGGATAATCGTTGGTGACGTACAGAGCCGCGATGTGCTTCGGGTTCTTGAACCCGAGCTTGGTCGGCACCCGCAGCTTGACCGGGAAGCCGTACTTGTCGGGCAGCGGCACGCCGCGGAAGTCGGTGGCGAGGATCGTCTGCGGATGCAGGGCTGTCGCCATGTCGATGCTGCTGTAGTAGCGGTCGGCGCACTTGAAGCCGACGTAGCGCGCCCTGGTGTCCGCCCCGATTCGCTCCAGGAAGGCGCGGAACGGCACGCCGGACCATTCGCCGACGGCGCTCCAGCCCTCGATGCAGATATGCCGTGTGATCTGGCTGGCTTGCGGCATGGCGCGCAGCCGGGCGAGCGTCCAGGGCGTGCGGTCCTGCACCAGGCCGGACACTTCAAGCTTCCAGGCGTCGCCGTCCACCTCGGGGGCGTTGTCCTCGGGGTAATAGGCGTTGAACGGGAACGGGTCGGTGATGGCGCTTGCGGGGTAGGTGGGGGCGAGGCGGTTGGGATCGAACAGCCAGGCCTGCACCCGGTCGTTGAAGCGCGACACCGCCCACAGCGTCCGGTCCACCGCGTCCCCGTCCGCAAGGTTGCAGCCGGTCAGCATGGTCAGCGCGCCGAGCGACAAGCCCGAACGCAGGAACAGCCGCCGCTCCAGCCACCGCAGCCCGGGGGCCAGAGCCTTGTTGTTGATGGTCATGGCGCGGCCTCCCCGGCGGAAATCTCGACCCGGGCGCGGCCCGTGATCATCGCCCACAGCGTGCTGGGGACGATGGCGACCAGGGCCAGGTGCACGGCGGTGAAGCCGACGATCCCCGCCATGGCGGCGAAGTGGATACGCCGGACCAGCTCGTAGCCGCCGAGCAGGCCGACCAGGCCCTGCAGCTGCACGGGCTTCCAAAGGCCGAGGCCGGACACCACCGCCGCCGCGACCAGCAGCACCACGACGACATACAGCAGCCGCTGCACGGCATTGTAGGCGCCGAGCTTGTGGACCAGGCGGAAGAGCAGCGCCTCTTTCAGATCCCGCCAAACCTCGCGCGGGCCGAGGGGCAGGAAGCTGCGCATGAAGTGCCGCCCGGCCAGGCCGTAAGCCACATAAACCAAGCCGTTGGCCACCAGCAGCCACATCGCCGCCAGGTGCCAGGCAATCGCGCCGCCCAGCCAGCCGCCGAGCGTCGCCCAGCCCGGGAAGCTGAAGCCGAACAGCGGGCTGGCGTTGTAGATCTTCCAGCCGCTCATCACCAGGCAGGTGATCGCGACGGCGTTGAGCCAATGCGTGACCCGCACCACGAGGGGATGGATCACCACGGGAGAGACAGGGGCAGGCCGGGCGGCGCTCATGCTGTGCTCCGGCGGCTCCTACATGGGCGGGACGGTGCCGTTCGCCCCGGCGATCAGGGCGTTGGCGGTGACGCTCGCGGCGCCCTTGGGGCTGAACACCACGATGCGGGCGCCGGGCTTCAGCACGGAGCTGTCGGCGGGCTTGATGGTCACCACGGGCACGTCGTCCGGCACCACGACCGTCTTGCTGCCGCCCTTGTAGTCGATGACCATGGTGCGCCCGCTGGTGGTCTGCACGTTGCCGACGGTGCCGTTGGTCATGGTGGTGCCGCCGCCCGGGAGGTCCCAGCCGTAATGACCGTCGCCGCTCCCGCGGAGGCGCTCGTCGAAGATCGTGACTTCCAGCGCCTTGAGCGTGCCGTCCGGTTGCGGCGCCGCCGCGATGCCGACGTAGGAGTTCGGCTTCACGTCCGTGATGCTCGCGGTTTCCGCGACCAGCATCCGGGTCTTGTCGGTCAGCGCGACCGGAACCGTCTGGCCGTTGCGCGCCTTCGCTTCCAGCGTCTGACCATTCACGCTGTCAATCGTGCCGCGGGTGATGGTCATGGGCGCTTCCTGCGCCCATGCGGCGCCGGACAGCGAGGCGGCAAGGGCGAGGCCGGTGATGATCGTTCTCATAGGCATTCCTTCAATCGCAAGAGCGGCGCAGCTTACACCCACCAATCCATAACGCGCAATCAAATCGCGCGCGATCGGCAGGTTTGCCACATGCCCCACGCCAGCGTCGAGGATGACCGAACCGAACCATGGCCTGCCCGTTGAACACCCTGCACGATCAAGAAGCAGGGGGACACGATGCGAGCATCCATTCTGGCGGCGGCGCTGCTGCTTTATCCCGCCGTCCTCTTCGCGCAGGCGCCCAAGCCCGGCAGCAGCGGGGGCGGCGATGTCGGACCCAGCGTCAGCCGGCCCGACATGCCGTTGGGCACCACGCCGCCCGGCACGCCCAACGGGCAAACCGCCGGGGACCGGGCGCTGCGCGACGCCGCCGGCCAGAACGTGGTCGGCCGGACCGAGACGCCGACCAGCCCAGTCCCTGGCGACACCAAAGGCCTCGACGCCGGCGTCCGGAAGTAGGAGCGGCCGGTCAGATCTCGCGCTGCTGCATCATCCTCGCGATGGTGTCCGCTTGGCGGATGGCGAGCGAGACGATGGTCAGCGTGGGGTTGCAGACGGCCCCGCTGGTAAACTGGCTGCCATCCGACACGAACAGGTTCTTGATGTCGTGGGTTTGGCTGAACTTGTTGATCACGCCATCCCGCGGCTTCTCGCTCATCCGGTTGGTGCCCATGTTGTGCGTGCTCGGATAGGGGGGCGTGGGGATCAGCCGGGTGGCGCCCACGGCGGAGTACACGGCGGAGCCTTGCTGCACCGCGTGCGCCCGCATGGCGATGTCGTTCGGATGGTCGTCGAAGTGCACGCTGGCGACCGGCAGGCCGAGCTTGTCGCGGGCCGCCGGGTCGAGGGTGATGCGGTTGGTTTCCCGCGGCATGTCCTCGCCGATCAGCCACATGCCGGCCATGTTGCTGTAGTCGTCCATGGCGCTGGTGAAGCTGCGGCCCCAGGCGCCGGGGTCCATGAACGCCGCCATGAACGGGATGCCGAGGGAGACGGTTTCCA
>CAXSEX010000141.1:0-10056 GCA_964236415.1 uncultured Acetobacteraceae bacterium
TATGCCCGTCACCATCACCAGCAGCGTCGTCAGGCGATTTAACCGCCCACGCCCAGGGCACGCAGAATAACGGTGGCGATCCCGACCGCGGCGCCCATCAAGCCGGCGCCGATGCCGAGCGCAAGCAGCTTCCACGGCTCCAGCGCGAGCTGCACTTCATAGTTCTCGGTTTGCACTTTCATCAGCTCCAACTTCAGTTCGCGTTCGCAGCGAAATCGCGAAGCGATTTGCGCGAGGTTTTCCTGGTCCTGCGTCAGGGGCACGCTCAACTCCCATCCACAAGAATAGCGGAAACACACGACACGCCCCAGAAGCACGCACACCCGATCACCCCGCCAACCACCCCTCCCCCGCCTCCCGCGCCCGCCCCTCCGCCCGCAGCTTGAGCAGGTGCGCCAGCACGTTGCGCTCCGCCGCCCGGCGCAGCCGCTCGTCCACGTCCGGGTAAAGCGCCTCCGTCAGCGCCTGCGTGCCGAGCGGGAGGGAGCCAAGCGCCGCCAGCAGCGCCGCTTCCCGCGCTTCCCGGTGCGCCAGGAGGTCCCGCACAAAGGCCCGCGGCTCCGGGATTGGCGGGCCGTGGCCGGGCAGGAACACCGCGTCGTCCCGCGCCAGCAGCCGACGCAGGCTTGCGAAATACGCCGTCATGTCGCCGCCGGGCGGGCTGACCACGCTGCTCGACCAGCCCATCACGTGGTCGCCGCTGAACAGCACGCCCTCCGGGCCGGCGAAGCACAGGTGGTCCGCCGCGTGCCCCGGCGTCCACAACGCCTGCCAGCCATCCACGCTGTTCCCGTCGCGCAATGCCACATCCGGCACGATTTCCGCCGACGGGACGTGCCAGGCGTAAACCGGCGCCCCCGTCGCGGCCCGCAGCACCGGCAGCGCCCCGATGTGGTCGATGTGCGTGTGGGTCAGCAGGATGCGCGCCACCGGCCCGGCGGCGGCCAGCACGGCGGCAACGTGCGCCGGGTCGTCCGGCCCGGGGTCCAGCACCACCGTGCCGCCCTTTGCCTCGATCAGGTACGTGTTGGTTCCGTGGTAGGTCATCGCCCCCGGGTTCGCCGCCACCACCCGGCGGATGCCGGGCCTTACCGGGAGAGGCATGCCGCGCGCTGGCTCAGGCTCCGTCAGGAACGGCATCAGCGGGCGTCACGCAAGGGTCGCCTCCGCCGCCATGCACACGCGCCCGCCCTCGTCCACCGTGCGGAGCCGCCACGCGCCGCCGTCCTCCCATGCCTCGGTGGCCAGCGGCGCGCCGTGGAACGCCGGGCGCAGGCCGCGGAAGCTGAACGACGCCACATCCCCCTTTACCGCGTCCTGGGCCGCCAGCAGCCCGGCCAGCCACGTCGCCTGCAACGGCCCGTGCACCACCAGGCCCGGGTAGCCCTCCACCCCCCGCACATAGTCCAGGTCGTAATGGATGCGGTGCCCGTTGCCGGTGAGCGCGGAGTAGCGGAACAGCAGCACCGGGTCCGGCAGCACGGTGCCGCGCAGCGCGCCCGGCGGCGCGGGCGGCGCCGGGTCGGCGGGCTTGGCGGCGGCGCCCTCCGCGCCGCGATACACGATGTCCTGCTCTTCGGCGACCGCCGGGCCGCGCGGCCCCTCGATGGCATGGCCCACGGTGACGAACACCAGCCGCCCGCTGCCGCCCTGCTTCTCCTTGACCGACAGGATCGTGCTGCGGCGGCGCACCGCGTCCCCCGCGTGCAGCAGCCCGAGGAACCGCACCCGGCCCCCCGCCCACATGCGCCGCGGCAGGTCTTCGACCTTCGGCAGGAACCCGCCCCGCCGCGGATGCCCGTCCGGCCCAAGCCGGTCGGGCGTCACCCACTCCTGGAACAGGGTCCAATGCCACAAGGGCGGCAGCCGCTCCGGCACGTCCACCCCGAGCGTCGCCGCCAGGCCCCGCAGCAGGTGCGGGCCGACGACATCGGTGCGCGTCTCCGTCCGGCCGACGTGATCCTCGTGCGTCATGGGATCAGCACAGGCCCGGCAGGCGCCGTGGTCAAGCCCCCCTGCGCCGTCCAGCCTTGACAGCGGGACACGCGGGTGAGAGTGAAAATGGCCATGACCACCGCCACAAACGCCGCGGCGAAGTTCGACCCGGCGCGTGCCGGCGAATACCAGGCCCAGAGCCGCATCGCCCTGGCCGGCTACGACGCTTGCCATGAACTGACCGCCTGCATGCTGGCCGCGGCGCTCGGCCCGGGCGGCCCGGCCCACATCTTAGTCGTGGGCGCGGGCGGGGGCGCGCAAGAGGTGCTCACGGCGGGCACGCTGGAGCCAGACTGGCGTTTCACCGCCGTGGACCCATCCCAGCCCATGATGGACATCGCCGTCGCGCAACTGCGGCAGAGTGGCCTTTCCGAGCGAACCGAAACCCATTTGGGCTACGTGGACGACCTGCCGGCCGGGCAGTGCTACGACGCCGCGACGCTGATCGGCGTGCTCCACCATCTGCCCGGCAACGAGGCGAAGCAGCATATTCTGCGCTCGGTTGCGGCCCGTCTGAAGCCGGGCGCGCCGTTGGTTCTGGCCGGCAACCGTTATGCCTATGCCGGCCAGCCGCTGCTCCTGGCCGCCTGGGGCGAACGCTGGCGCATGCAGGGCGCGACGCCCGAGCAGGTGCGCATCAAGCTAGGCAAAATCCTTCAAGGCGCCGATCCGCCGGCGTCCGAGGCGGAGGTGGCGGCGCTGCTCGCCGATGCTGGGTTCGGGGTGCCGGCTTGGTTCTTCTCCAGCCTGTTTTGGGGCGCATGCCTCGCGCGCCGGACGGCAAATGAACTCAGCGGCAACGCCGTGCCTTAACCGGCCGCCGGTCGCTGAAACCCATGGCGGCGCGGCCGTGTTGGCCAGAACCGGCGAGGGCCTCCTTGCTTGCGAATGCTGGCGAAATCAGAACGAATAAGATACATTGGCCGTGTCCGAACCCCGCGTGGCCACGCGGCACTTGGGTTTCACGCCGAACCCCGCTTTTTCCCCTGGGAAACGGCGCAGGTCCCGTCATGCCCGGCTGCGTCAATTCGCCGGGCAACGAGCCGCCGCCCCGGGTCGCACGGTGCGTCAATTCCCCCCACTTTCAGGGGGGAATTGACGCACCGGCTCCCAGCCGAGGGCGCGTTGGGGGCCGGAATTGCCGCAAACACGCTGGAATTGACGCGCGACTTGATGCAGTGGGTTTGAATAACTTGTTGAAAACGTTCTGTAGATAGCATTCTGCCCCAAACGAATTAACGCAGGAATTGCCGCATCAATTGACGCGGGAGTTGCCGCGCGAATTGACGCAATTGATGCGCCCGGCACGCCCCGCCGCCCGGCACGCCGTCAGCGCATCAAGGCCGCACCCGCGAGCAGCAGCGCTGCCGCGGCGAGCCGCTTCGCGCTGAGCGGCAGGGTGGGCAAGCCGAGCACCCCGTAATGGTCGAGCAGCAGCGAGCACAGCACCTGCCCCACCATGACCAGCGCGATCATGCCGGCCGTGCCCAGCCGGGGCGCGGTCGCCGTGGTCGCCGACAGCACCACCGCGCCGCACAGCCCGCCCGTCCACACCCACCACGGCGCGCCGCCCAGGCCCGCCGTGCGCGGCCCCGCCCGCAGCGCCGCGACCGCCACGAGCGCCAAGGCGGCGGTGAGCACCAGGCCCGAGATGCCGGCCGCCCACAGAGGCGAGCCGACCAGGCGGGCGAGCCGGGCATTGATCGCCGCCTGCAACGGCAGCATCGCCCCGGCCGCCACCGCGAGCGTCACATAGGGCCAGGCCATCCCCATCCGCCGGTGCGCAGGGGGCCGCGGCTCAGGCGTACTGGCTTTCCGCCGGCTGTGCCGGGCGCGGCAGGACCGGGGGGAGCGCCGCGACGCCGGTGATCTCGACCCGCCAGGCCGGGTCGGCAAGGCGGGCCTCCACCGTCGCCCGCGCCGGCTTGTGCCGCGGGTCGAGCCAGGCGTCCCACGCCCGGTTCACCGCGGGGAAATCCGCCATGTCGGAAAGGTAGATCTGCACGGACAGCAGGTATGTCCTGTCCGTCCCCGCCTCGTTCAGGAGCGCGTCGATCTGCCGCAGGATGTCGGCCGCCTGCTGCTCCGCGTCGCCCGAGGGATCGTCGGCCACCTGCCCGGCCAGGTAAACCGTCATGTTGTGCACGACGGCGCCGGACAGCCGGGCCTCGGGCGCGATGCGGCGGATGTTCATGGGCGGGGGTCTCCGAGAGCGGGGTTGCGCGCGGATTATGCCGGGCTGGGCGCTTGCGGCAAGTCCGGACGCCCTTGCGCGGCGGGGCGGGCCTCCGCAAGCTGGCCGGGGAGGCTATTGCCGACATGGGCAATGCGTCGGGGACGGACACGGAGGCGCAAGCACGCGAAGGCCGGCTCAAATCCTTCCAAGAACGCATCGACGGTCAAAAGCAGGCTTTGGATGATTGGCACCTCGACGCCGCCCGGCGCGAAGGCAATGGCGAGATTGTCAGGATCAATCCCAGGACCGGTGAGGCCTACGACCATGTGAGCGACGTGCGCAACTCGCAGAAGGGCTTGTTCAACGTCATCAAAGCAATCAAGAACCGCTTGGGCTACACAGATCTTGATCCCACTGAGCGTGCGGCTCTGGAGGACAAGCTTTCCGAAGCAAGCCAGCTACTCGACCACTCCGAACGATTCGTGCCACGGTGAAGCGGATGAACAAGGCAGAGCTTGACGACATCTTTGCAAGGGTTGAGGACGGCGTGTCGGACGCCGAACTCAAGCGCGTTGCCGACTTCATCAGCGACACGACGGACTTTGCGCTGCAACGCCGCGGCCTGCACATACTGGGGTGGGCGCACGCCCGGGAATACGCGCCCGTGATCGCGGGTTTCCTCCACCGCGTTGACCACATCACCTTGCCAATGATGGCGATCCGGGCGCTCGTGCTTTGGTTCGGCGACGCTGAGCCATACCTGGCTACGTTGAAACTGTTTATGCGCGGCATTCCGCAAGACGAGGGCCGCGATTTGCAGCTCGCCGCGCTGCAGGTTGCGGGCGAAGCGTATCAACAAACCTCGGACCCTGAAATCCTTGGCATCATCGTCGATATCGCCGGCGACGGGGACGAGTTGTTCCGCGAAGCCGCCCAGGAATCCCTGGCCGCCGCGCTGACTGCGGGTTGGTTGGACATGACGCCCAAGCAGAAATACGGCCTCCGGCGCGCCGCGCTTTCCGTTGACTACGCGGGCCAGGCGCGCAGCCGCCTCGCGGGCTTGCCGGCGGCGGCCAGCACAGAAGCGTAAGCCGGCGGCCTGCGGGCCGGGGACGCAGACCCGCCCCTCGCCACCCCGGCCATCTGTGCTATCCCCTGCCCCCATGGACGCCGCCGCCGACCCCGCCCTCTTCCCCCCCGCCATCCCGGAGCACGACCGCATCGCCCGGCGGACGCTGCGCCGGCACCGGGCATTCGCCACCGGGCTGCTGGTGCTGATGGCGGCGCTGACGCTGGGGAGCTTCGCCCTGCCGCCGGGCTGGGGCACGGACCTGCTGCAGGCCAGCGCCAAGGCCGGCTTCGTGGGCGGCATCGCCGACTGGTTCGCGGTGACCGCCTTGTTCCGCCACCCGCTGGGCCTGCCGATCCCGCACACCGCCATCATCCCGAACCAGAAGGCGCGGCTGGGCCGGGCGCTGGGCCGCTTCGTCGCCGGGCACGTCTTCACGCCGGCCGAGGTGTCGCGCGTCCTGGGCCGCATCGACATCGCGGCCATCCTGTCGCGCTTCCTGTCCGACCCCGACGCGGCCCGCCCGGCCGCCCGCGCGCTGGCCGAGATGCTGCCCCGGGTGCTCGCGACCGTCGAGGACGGGCGGGCGCGGCGCATGGTGGCCCGCCTCGTGCCGCGCCTGGTCGGCGGACCCGGCGCCGGGCGGATCGTCGCCCGGGCGCTGCGCAGCCTGGTGGACGGCGGACGGCACCAGGAGATGCTGGGCTTCCTGCTCGGCGAACTCCGCACGGCGCTCGACGGCCGGCACGCGGCGCTGCACGCCTTCATCCAGGGCAAGGTGCGGGCGCAGGGCGGGCGGCTGGTCGGCTGGGCGCTCGGCGCGCAGGTGGCGGAGCGCGTGCTGGGCGTGGTGCGGGAGGAACTGGACCGCATGGGACCCGACGGCAGCAACATCCGCGAAGCCTTCGACGTGTGGGTGAAGCGCGAGATCGAGCGCATGGAAACTGACCCAGAGCGCGCCGCCGAGATCGGCCGGGCGGTGCGGCGGGTGGTGGCGCACGACACGGTGCAGACCTGGCTGTGGGACGTGTGGGCGCGCATGCGCGTGGCGCTGGAGAACGACACCCGCCGGCCCGGCGGACACACGCTGGCCGCCATCGAGGCGGCGCTGCACAACCTCGGCCAGTTCCTGGCCGACGACGCGGCGGCGCGGGCGCGGCTGCAAGCGGCGGCGGAAGGCGTGATCGCCTCCATACTGCCGAGCGCGCAGACGCAGATCGCCGACTTCGTGGGCGACGTGGTGGCCGGCTGGGACGCGAAGCAGATCACCGACCGGGTGGAGCTGCGGGTGGGCCGCGACCTGCAATACGTGCGGGTGAACGGCACGCTGGTGGGGTTCCTGGTGGGCGGCGTGCTGTTTTTGGCGCTGCGGGCGATGTTCGGGCACGTCGCGTTCTAGCGCGAAACAGGCACCGCGACCTCGTTGCGGCGGAGCGGCGGCAAGGTCCAGGGCGGGTCGTAGAACCACGCCGCCGGCTCGCCCGCCGGGCGCCAGGCGGTGCCGGACAGCGCCGTCATCAGCGCCTTCGTGCGGTCCGCCACCGCGGCCTCCGTCGCGGTGCCGGAGAAGCGCAGCACGGCCACCGTTTCCTCCGGCACCGGCACGACCCGCACGCGGCCGTCGTTCGGCTTGGGCGGGTCGGCCAGCGCGGCGGGCAGGAAGAAGCGGATCGCCCAGCCCCCCTCGCCCTGCGTTTCCGCGACGGGCGCGGTCATGGCGATGCGTTCGCCCGGCTTGGCCTCGGCCCCCGCGCCCGATTGGGCCACCGGCGCGGTCATGTCGATGCGCTGGCGGCCCGCGTTGGCCCCGAAGATGTAGCCGGCCAGGCGGCGGAAGCCCTCGCCCCGGGCGTGGTAGGCATCGCCGGGCACGGTGGTCTCGGCGGCGAGGCGGGGGGCGTAGCGGCGGATGTCCACATTGCCCAGGCGTTCGACGGTGCTGTATCGCGGCTCCTCCGTGCCGCTCCGGATGCCGAAGGCGGAGCACGCGCTGAGCAGCAGGCTTCCGAGCAGGGCCACCGGGAGCGCCCTCCTCACGCTCAGTCCGCGGCCAGCGCCGAAACCGGCGGCGCGCCGGCCAGCGCCGATTGCAGCGCCTCCGCAAGGTCCGGGAACTTGTAGGGCTTGCGCAGCATCGGCATCCCGCGCGGCACGGCGGCGGCGCCCGCCCCGGTGTAGCCGGTGGTCAGCAGCACCGGCAGGCCCGGGCGGCGGCACCGGGCCTCCCGCGCCAGCGCCAGGCCGTCCATGCCGCCTGGCATCAGCACGTCGGTGAACAGCAAATCCACCGCCCGCCCGTCCGCGAGCGCGCCCAGCGCCGCCGCCGCCGTGCCCACCCGCGTCGGGCGGTGGCCCAACTGCTCCAGCATGTCCACGGCCAGCGCCGCCACGTCGTCGTCGTCCTCGCACACCAGCACGGCCGCGCCCCCCGCCGGCCGCGCCGTTGCCGCACCGCCTGCCGGGGCCGCGGCGCGGGGCACCGCCGCGTCCGACACCGGCAGCAGGAGGGACACGGCCGTGCCCTCCCCCGGGCGGCTCCGCAGGCGCACGCCGCCGCCGCTCTGCCGGGCGAAGCCATACACCTGGGCGAGGCCGAGGCCGGTGCCCTGCCCCACGCCCTTGGTGGTGAAGAACGGCTCGAACACCCGGGCCTGGGTGTCCTCCGACATGCCGGTGCCGGTGTCGGCGACCGTGAAGCGCACGAACGCGCCGTGCAGCCCGTCCGGGTCGGCCAGGCCGTCCAGCACCGCCGGCTCCGCGGTGATGGTGAGCGTGCCGCCGCCCGGCATGGCGTCCCGCGCGTTCACCGCGAGGTTCAGCACCGCCAGCTCCAACTCGTTTGGATCGGCCTGCACCGGCGGCAGGCCCGGCGGCACGCGCAGCTCCGTCCGGATGTCGCCGCGCAGCGTGCGGGTCAGCAGCTCCCCCGCGCCCTCGTCGAGCCAGGCGCCGAGGTCGATCGGTTCCGGGCGCAGCGACTGCCGCCGGGCGACGGTCAGCAGCCGCTTGGTCAGCTCGCCCCCGCGGTGCGCCGCCCGGCGCACGCTGTCCAGCAGGAGCGCCCGGCGTTCCGGGTCGTCCCCGCGCTCAATCAGGGTCAGGCCGCTGATGACCACCTGCAGCAGGTTGTTGAAGTCGTGCGCCACGCCGCCGGTGAGCTGGCCCACCGCTTCCAGCTTCTGCGCCTGGCGCAGCCGGGCTTCCAGCGCGTTGCGGGCGGTCACGTCGCGGAACACCGCGAGCAGCCGGGCGATGCGCCCACGGGTGTCGCGCAAGGGCGTCAGCGTCGCCTCGAAGGTGCCGGACAGCGCCGGGAAGCGCAGCGCCGCGGTGAAGGAAAGGCTGGCGCCGGCCGCCACGCATTGCCGGAACTGCTCCTCCACCGCGGCGGCGTCGTCCGGCGGCAGGACCGCCCCGGCCGGGCGGCCCCCGATGGCGGCGGCGGGGAGGCCGGCGGCCCGCTCGGCGGCGGGGTTCGCGGCCTCGAACAGGAATGCCCCGCCGTCCGCGACGCGCAGGGTGAACATGCACTCGGGAAAGCTGTCGAACGTCGCGCGGGCCTGCGCCTCGCTGGCGGCCAAGGCCTGCGTGCGCTCCTGCACCCGCGCTTCCAGGGTGGCGTTGAGGTCGCGCACCGCAAGCTGCCGGCTGCGGGCGCGCAGCGCCGCACGGGCGGCGCTGACCAGGCTTTCCCCGTTGAGCGGGCGCTCCAGCAGGATCGCGTTGCCCAAGCCCTGCAGGACCGCGACGTGGCGCGGGGAGCGCGGCCCCGCCTGCTTGGTGGCCAGCACCAGGAACGGCAGGTCGGACCACGCGGGCTGCGCCGCGGCGAGGGCGAGCAGGCGGTCGAGGTCCGGGCCGGCCAGCGCCTCCTCCGTCGTCACGGCGGCGGCGCAGGCGTCGAGGCCCTCGATCAGGGCGGCCACGTCCGGAACCGCCCGGGCGGAAACGCCGGCGCCGGCGAGCACCTGGCCGACCACCTCGGCGTCGCGCCCGCGCGGGGCGAGGATCAGGACCGGGCGCCCGGGCACCGCCGCCTCAGCCCGGCCCGGCGGCGGACGGGGCCAGCGTGCCTTCCCACAGCGGCAGGCCGCTGAGCACGCCCTGCGCGCCCGTGAGCGGGGCGCCCATGGACAGGCCTCCGGGGCCGATGACGACCTCCCGGATCGTGCGCTCGTGGCCCGCCACGCGGGTCTTCATGACGGACACCGCCTTGCGCACCTCGCCGTCGGCCTCGAAGAAGCGCAGCAGCAGGATGGAGTCCGCGAGGTAGCTGAGATCGACCGTCGCCGCGACCTTGCCGATGAGGCCGTGCTGGGCCAGCACCAGCACCGTGATCACCCCCTGCTGGTTGAGGTAGGTCAGCAGCTCGTGCATCTGCAGCAGCAGGTAGTTCTCGCCGGGCATGCTCTGCATGAAGGCGTTGAGGCTGTCGATCGCGACGAAGCGCGCGCCGTCATGCTCGACCGCGTAGCGGACGTGGTGGACGAACTCGCCCGGCGACATCTCGGCCGGGTCGATCTGGCGAAGGGTAAGGCAGCCGTTCTCCACAAAAGGGCGCAGGTCCATGCCGAGGGCGGCCGAGCGGGCCAGCAGCGTGGGCAGCCCCTCGTCGAACACGAAATACGCGGCGCGTCCGCCCCGGCGCAGCGCCGCCACCAGCGCGCTGGTGGCGGTGGTCGTCTTGCCGGCGCCCGACGGGCCGATCAGCAGCATGTTGGTGCCGGGGCTGAGGCCGCCGCCCAGCATCTGGTCGAACCCGGCGCTGCCGGTGCTGACAGGGGTGTGGTCGAACACGGCGTGGTGCTCGTGGGCG
>CAXSEX010000142.1:0-9984 GCA_964236415.1 uncultured Acetobacteraceae bacterium
GAGCCGTACCTCGTGTTCTCCGACCATGTGAACAACGCCCGGCCGGAGCAGCAGAAGCTGGCCGGGCTTGAGGTCAAGACCTCCAATCTTTGCAGCGAGATCACGCTGCCTACCGGCATCGACCATCACGGGCGGCAGCGCACCGCCGTGTGCTGCCTTGCGTCCCTCAACCTGGAAAGCTGGCTGGAGTGGAAGGACCACCCGCTGTTCATCGAGGACGTGATGCGCTTCCTCGACAACGTGCTGCAGGACTTCATCGACCGTGCGCCGGAGGAGATGGAGCGGGCCAAGTACTCGGCCATGCGGGAGCGTTCGGTGGGCCTGGGCGTGATGGGCTTCCACAGCTTCCTGCAATCGCAGAACGTGCCGTTCGAGGGCGTGGTGGCCAAGGTGTGGAACAAGCGGATGTTCAAGCACATCCGCGCCCAGGCCGACGCCGCGAGCCGCATGCTGGCGGAGGAGCGGGGGCCGTGCCCGGACGCCGAGGAGTACGGCATCATGGAGCGTTTCTCCAACAAGATGGCCATCGCGCCCACCGCCAGCATCAGCATCATCACCGGCAGCACCAGCCCCGGCATCGAGCCGATCGCCGCCAACGTGTTCCTGCAGAAGACCCTGTCCGGCAGCTTCACCGTGCGCAACCGGCACTTGCAGCAGCTTTTGGCCGCCAAGGGCATGGACACCGACGCCATCTGGTCGAGCATCACGCTGAACAAGGGCAGCGTGCAGCACCTGGACTTCCTGACCGAGCAGGAGAAGGCGGTGTATCGCACCGCGTTCGAGCTGGACCAGCGCTGGGTGGTGGAGCACGCGGCGGACCGCACGCCGTATGTCTGCCAAAGCCAGTCGGTGAACCTGTTCCTGCCGGCCGACGTGCACAAGCGCGACCTGCACCAGATCCATTACCTCGCCTGGAAGCGGGGCGTGAAGTCGCTGTACTACTGCCGCAGCCTGTCGATCCAGCGGGCGGACAACGTCAGCGAGAAGGTGGTGCGCCCGACCGAGATGGCGACCGCCGCCCCGAGCGACGCCGGGCGCCTGTCGCTGGCCGGCGCCACCAAGCCGAACAACTACGAGGAATGCCTCGCCTGCCAGTAGCGGCTGCGAGCGACCCGGCAACAAAGGAACCAACCCATGGACGGCATGACCCCCGGCGGCGACCAGCCGCGCTTCGACCTGCTCACCGAGAACCCGGTCTACAAGCCATTCCGCTATCCCTGGGCCTACGAGGCCTGGCTGACCCAGCAGCGCGTGCACTGGCTGCCGGAAGAGGTGCCGCTCGCCGACGACGTGAAGGACTGGCACAAGGCGGTGACGCCGGCGGAGCAGAACCTGCTGACCCAGATCTTCCGCTTCTTCACCCAGGCGGATGTCGAGGTGAACAACTGCTACATGAAGCACTACAGCCAGGTGTTCAAGCCGACCGAAGTGCTGATGATGCTGTCGGCGTTCAGCAACATCGAAACCATTCACGTCGCCGCCTACAGCCATCTTCTTGATACCATCGGCATGCCGGAGGTCGAGTACACCGCCTTCCTCAAGTACAAGGAGATGAAGGACAAGTACGACTACATGCAGTCCTTCCGGGTGGACAGCAAGCACGAGATCGCCAAGACCTTGGCGGCCTTCGGCGCCTTCACCGAAGGGCTGCAGCTTTTCGCCTCCTTCGCGATCCTGCTGAACTTCCCCCGGCACAACAAGATGAAGGGCATGGGCCAGATCGTGTCCTGGTCGGTCCGCGACGAGACGCTGCACTGCCTGTCCATCATCCGGCTGTTCCGCACCTTCGTGCAGGAGAATCCGGAGATCTGGACCGCGGCGCTCAAGCAGGAGATCTACGAGGTCTGCGCGACCATCGTGGAGCACGAGGACGCCTTCATCGACCTTGCCTTCGAGCATGGGCCGATCGAAGGGCTGGCGGCCTCCGACGTGAAGCGCTACATCCGCTACATCGCCGACCGCCGCCTGGTGCAGCTCGGGCTGAATGCCCTGTTCCACGTGGAAGACAACCCGCTGCCCTGGCTCGACGACATGCTGAACGCGGTTGAGCACGCGAACTTTTTTGAGAACAGGTCCACGGAATACAGCCGCGCCTCCACTTTGGGAACATGGGAAGAAGCGTTCGCCAGCAACGTGTTCGAGTCTGAACAACCCCAAGGTGTGATCCAGCTCGCAATCTAAACGTATTGAGTTCGCATCAAGGCCCAAACATCGAACGCTCGTTACTTCAGCAGGGCGCGTTTGCACAACGGGCGTTTGTGCCCAACTCAGGCGTGTCCTGCACGATCCTTCGCGATCAGCTGGCCCCACCGAGCTTTTATCGGTACGCTGATGCAAATTGGCCAATCGACACGCCTCCGCATTATCGTGTAGTTTTTATATTCGGCAACGCGGGGCGTGATGTGGAACACGATATTGAAGACGACGTGGAAGATCTGGTCGCCCCGAAGGACGTTGCACGCGAGACCACGCCAACCGGCCTGCCGCGGCATACCCGCCGGTTGTCGGACAAGGTCCTGGTCGCTTTCCACCATGCCTGTGACACATCCGACCTGGAGATCGCCGAGCATCTTCTGAACATCCTTGAAATCATGCTGACTCGGCGTCCGACCCACGCCGATGGCAACCGTCGCCGCAGCATCGAGGGCCTTGTGGCAGCGCATGAACGCCTTTGGCACCTGCGGCACCCTACGGTCGAGAAGTAAGCCGCCTCAGATCGGCAGCGCCGCGCCGTCCCGAAGCAGGGACTGCGTCGAAACGCTGAACGCGCCATCGGCGTCGTGCAGCACCAGGCCCGGGGCGATGCGGTGGGGGCCGCGCTGCGCTGCATACCCGCAAATCAGCGCCAACTTGGCGTCGCGGCCCGGCTTCGGCCACAGCGGGAACAGGGTCAACCGCCCGACCCCCTCGGCCTGCAACGCCGCCATTGCCCGCACAGCCTGACGCGCGGGCACCAGCACCGTCAACGAACCCGCGGGCCGCAAGGCTCGGCGCAACGCGGCGACCCACCGTTCCAGCGACACCGTGCCCTCATGCGTGGCGAGGCGCCGCCGGGCGCCCGACGGCAGCGTGTCCGCCGGGTGGTGCCAAGGCGGGTTGCTGAAAGCGTGGTCGAAGGCATCGTCGCCGCGCCAGCCGTCGATATCGGCGGTTGCGATCGAGATCCCGTCGATGCCGTTCGCCGCGACGTTCTGCCGGGCAAGGTCGGCCATGGCCGGGTCAACCTCGACGCCCACTCCCAGGATGCCCGGCACCCGGGCTGCAAGGCACAGCAGGCCGGCCCCGGCACCTGTTCCGGCTTCCAGCACCCGCTCTCCCGAGCGGGCCGGGATGCTTGCCGCCAGCAGCACGGGTTCGATCCCCGTCCGGTAGCCGTCGAGCGGCTGCGCGTAGCGGACCCGCCCGTCCAGCAGCCGCCCTTCCGTGGTCAGCACCGCGTCTCGCCGGCCTCGCTCAGCACGCGCCGCGCCTGGCGCTCATCCTCCGGCAGCACCGCAAGGCGGCGGGGAATGGCGCCGATGCTGCCCTCCATGGCGCTCACGTGACCATCGAGCAGGACGCTCTCGATGCCGGCGTCCCGCAGCAGCGCGGCGAGGAAGCTGAGCCGGACCAGGTCGTTGGAGATCAGGACGGTTCGCATGAACGCTTTCGGCTGTGCGCGGCGATGGCGCCTGGACGGACGGGCTGGGATGCTGGACAACAACGTCCGACAGGGCAAGGGACCGAATTGTTCGCCTTGATCCATTTTATAAGCCGCCGATATGCTGGCCATGGAGCCTGCGTGGTAAATCAGGAGTTCAGCTTGGGCGTTGTCGCGAACCGAATGCCGGCACCTGGGATCAGCGGCTCCGCGGCGCCGGCCGACCCTGACGCCTTGTCGGCCTTGGTGAAACTGGTTGGCTCCGACCTGGCCGCTTGCAACCGCACCATCGTCGCGCGGATGGACAGCCCGGTGGCGCTGATCCCGCAGCTTGCCGCCCACATCGTCGCCGCGGGCGGCAAGCGGCTGCGGCCCTTGCTGACGCTCGCGGCGGCGCGGATGTGCGGTTACGCCGGGCCGCGCCACGTCCACCTGGCCGCCTGCGTCGAGTTCATCCACACAGCGACCCTGCTGCATGACGACGTGGTGGACGAAAGCCTGCTGCGGCGCGGCCTGTCCAGCGCCAATGCCGTGTTCGGCAACAAGGCGTCCGTCCTGGTGGGCGACTTCCTGTTCGCCCGCGCCTTCCAGCTGATGGTGGAGGACGGGTCGCTCAAGGTTCTCGGCATCCTGTCGCACGCCGCCGCCACCATCGCGGAGGGCGAGGTGCTGCAGCTTGCGACGCAGAATGACCTGTCCACGTCGGAGCAGCGCTACCTCGACGTGGTGCGCGGCAAGACGGCCGCCCTGTTCGCCGCCGCCTGCCAGGTCGGCGCCGTCGTGGCCGACCGGCCCGCGCCGGAGGAGGCGGCGCTGTCGGACTACGGCATGAGCCTCGGCATGGCGTTCCAGTTGGTGGATGACGCCCTGGACTACGCGGCCGACCAGGTGACGCTGGGCAAGACGGTCGGCGACGATTTCCGGGAAGGCAAGATCACCTTGCCGGTCCTGGCTGCCTACCAGGCCGGCGACGCGGAAGCGCGCGAGTTCTGGATCCGCACCATTGAGGCAAGCAGCCAAACGGACGCCGACCTCGACCGCGCCATGCTGCTGGTGCAGCGGACCGGCGCGATCCGCACGACCCTGGCCCACGCCGCCCGTTTCGCCGTGACGGCAAAGGAAGCGCTTTCAGTGTTTCCCGACAGCCCGACGCGCCGCGCGCTGGCCGATGTCGCGGACTACACCGTGAGCCGGGTAAGCTGACGATTTATACGGGCGGCTTGGTTGAATGACCGTCATCTGCCGATGGGTTGCACCCATCCTACGGCCTGGGTCGCGTAGGATGGGTGACCATCAGCAGCCGCGCACGGGTCAATCAATGGTGCCGCCCGTATTAGACGACCGTTAGCCGCTCCCGCCGCAACTGCACCGCCAGTTCGTCGAGCGCCGGCTCGACCCGGTCCAGCATCTCGTCGATCTCGGCCGCGGTCATGATGAGCGGCGGGCTGAACGCCAGGCTATCGTTGGACAGGCCGCGGGCGATCACCCCGTGCTGCTCGCACAGCTTGGTCAGGCGTCCGACGATTTTCTGCTTCGGATCGAAGGTGCGGCGCGCGTCCCGATTCGCCACAAGCTCCACGGCGGCGATCATGCCGACGCCGCGCACCTCGCCCACCAGCTCGTGCCCGGCGAAGCGGCGGCGCAGCTCCCCTTGCAGGTGCGCGCCCACGGTCCGCACATGGTCGACGATGTTGATCTCGTCGTAGATCTTCAGCGCCTCCACGGCGACGGCAGCCGGCACCGGGTGGCCCGAATAGGTGTAGCCGTGGCCGAAGGTGCCGATCTCGTGGCTCTCGCGCGCCAGGCCCTGGAACACCCGCTCGTTCACCATGACGGCGGAGATCGGCAGAAAGGCGGCCGAGAGCGCCTTGGCGCAGGTGATGATGTCCGGCTCGATCCCGAAAGTCTGGGTGCCCCAGTAGCTGCCGGTCCGGCCGAAGCCGCAGATGACCTCGTCCGCCACCAGCAGCACGTCGTGGCGGCGCAGCACGGCCTGGATCTTCTCGAAGTAGGTGCGCGGCGGCACGATCACGCCGCCCGCGCCCATGATCGGCTCGGCGAACATCGCGGCCACGGTGTCCGGCCCTTCTGTGATGATGAGCTGGTCCAGCGCCTCGGCGCAGCGCGTGGCGAAGGCCTCCTCGCTTTCGCCGGGTTCTGCGCCGTGGTAGTGGTGCGGCGTCATCGTGTGCAGGAAGCCCGGCAGCGGCAGGTCGAAGCTGCGATGGTTATACGGCAGGCCGGTCAGGGACGACGCGGCAACGGTGACGCCGTGATAGCCCTTGATCCGGCCGATCAGCTTCTTCTTCCGGGGCCGGCCCATGGCGTTGTTGAAGTACCAAACCATCTTGACCGCGCTGTCGTTCGCCTCCGACCCGGAATTCGCCAGGAACACCTTGCTCATCGGCACCGGCGCGCGCTCGATCAGCATCTCGCTGAGGTCGATCAGCGGCTCGTGCGACTTCGCGGTGAAGGCGTGGTAGAACGGCAGCTTGCGCATCTGGTCATAGGCGGCGCGCGCCAGGCGCTCGTTGCTGAAGCCAAGGCTGGCGCACCACAGGCCGGCGACGCTCTCGATGTAGTCGCGCCCGGCCTCGTCCCAAACCCGCACGCCCTCGCCGCGGCTGATGATCATCGGCCCCGCTTCCTGGTGCGCCACGAGGTCGGTGTAAGGGTGCAGCGCGTGAGCGATGTCCCGCCCGGCGGCGGAGTTGGCGCGGACGGCAGAGGGGGGAGGGGTCATGACGGGAACCTGCTGTGGGCGGTCCCGCTATTCTAGGCTGCAATCCCCCCGGTTTGGAACACCAATCGGTTCGCGCGTCCCTGAACGGGATCACTCCACAAGACGAGCATGAGGGTACTGCTTCCGGAGCGAACTGCGAATATTAGCGCCGCGCGATGACGCGACCAGCTTCAAGAAGCCGAGCGCGGCGCCGAGCACCCGATCCTCGCGGTCCCATGCCGGGTCATACGATGCCACCGCCGCCGCAGCGACGGCGAAGCGCCTCGTGATCTCCCCAACGCTGGCCGCGAGCTGGTGCGGCGAAAGACCGCCCTCGGGCGCGAACTCGTTCGCAGACGCCCAGGCGGCATCGAGCACGTCCACGTCGAGGTGGACATAGACGCTCTCCACCCCGCGCCGGGCCATGGCGTCCAGCGCCGGCCCAAGCGCGGCGGCAGCGCCTTGTGTGCCCACGTCAGCCGCCCGCACATGCGCCATCCCCGAAGCGGCAAGGATGCCCAACGCGCCCTGGTCCGCCCCGTGCGCGCCCACCAGGATCACGTTCTCGTCCAGCACGGGGCGGAAGCCCGGCACGGTGGCGCAGAGCGCTTGCCAACAACGGCCCGTCAGCGTGCTCAGGCCCATGGCGTCAAGGAAGGTGCCGGTGAAGGTTTCGGGCGTGTTGCAGTCGCCAGGGCCGTCGAACCACACGACGCCCACGGGCGCGTCCGGGCCCACGGCGTGCAAGCCGGACAGGGTGCCAATTGCACTGTTGCAGTTGCCGGAAAGCACGAGCGGCAGGGCGCCTTCCCGCACCGCTTGCGCAACCGCCTCCGACACGCCGCGGTGCAGCTCGAACTGGGTGCCAACCTCGGTGGGGAAGGCCGCCCCTCTCTCGACGGGCACAAGGCGCACGTCGCCCGGCCAGACCCGGCGCAGGCACTCGGGCGCTGCGCCCCGCTCGACGAGGTGGAGTGGCCCGCGCCCCATGCGCTCGGCACGGTGGCCGCTATCGTAGGGCACTTGGAGTAGGTGGATTGCCATGACCCGTCGTCTGTCTTTATGGCGCCGGCCCTTCTCACCCGGCCGCCTTGCGCTCCGCCGCTTCCTGGGCCGAGGCCACGCCGCCGTGGGCGGCCGACCAGGCGACGGGGTTCTCCAGGAAGCGCCGCACCTCGGCCAAAGCAGGTTCCGCGAAGTACGGCCGGTCGCGGCAGGCTTCCAGCACGTCCCACCAGTTGCACAGGTGGTGCAGGGTGATGTCCATGGCGGCGAGCTTCTCGAAGCTGCCGGGGAACACGCCGTAGAAGAACACGACGAAAGCGTGGTTCACCAGCGCCCCGGCGTCGCGCAGCGCCTGGGCGAACTGGATCTTGGACGCGCCGTCGGTGGTGAGGTCCTCGACCAGCAGGGTGCGCAGCCCTTCCGGCACGTCGCCCTCGATCAGCGCGTTGCGGCCGAAGCCCTTGGGCTTCTTGCGGACGTAGGCCATGGGCGTCATCAGCCGGTCGGCGATCCAGGCGGCGAAGGGGATGCCGGCGGTCTCCCCGCCCGCCACGGCCTCGATGGACTCGTAGCCGATGTGACGCGAGACCTTCTCCGCCGCCATCTCGCACACCTTGGCCCGGGCGCGCGGGAAGTAGATGATCTTGCGGCAGTCGATGTAGACCGGGGACTTCCAGCCGGAGGTGAAGGTGTACGGCTCCTCCGGCCGGAAGTTCACCGCCTTGATCTCCAAGAGGATGCGCGCGGTGGTCAGCGCGGCGTCCCGGTCCCAATCCGTCATGTGCTGCACCGCCATCTGCCCCATCCCGAGTCCTTTGCTCGGGCTTCCTAGACCGCGGCGAGTCCACCGTCCATTCTGGCGCACAACGAGAGGAAACCCATCCATGGACCGGACCTATAGGATCGCGGCGGTTCCCGGCGACGGCATCGGCAAGGAAACAGTGCCGGAGGGCCTGCGCGTGCTGCAGGCCGCCGCCACGCGCTTCGGCTTCACGCTGCAAACCACGGACTACGATTGGTCCTGCGAACGCTACGCCCGCACCGGCGCCATGATGCCGGAAGATGGCCTCGACCAGCTCCGGGCACATGACGCGGTGTTCCTGGGCGCGGTCGGCTGGCCGGGCGTGCCCGACCACGTTTCGCTATGGGGCCTGCTGATCCCGATCCGCCGCGGCTTCGACCAGTATGCCAACGTCCGCCCCTGCAAGCTGATGCCCGGCGCCAAGACCCCGCTCGCCGGGCGCACCGAGGCCGACATCGACTTCTACGTGGTCCGCGAGAACACGGAGGGCGAATATTCCAGCATCGGCGGCCGGCTGTTCGAAGGGACGGAGCGCGAGTTCGCCACGCAGCGGAGCGTCTTCATCCGGCACGGCACCGACCGCATCCTGCGATACGCCTTCGACCTTGCGATGACCCGGCCGCGCCGCAAGGTCACCTCGGCCACCAAGTCGAACGGCATCACCATCACCATGCCCTATTGGGACGAGCGGTTCCGCACTATCGCCGCCCAGTACCCCGGCGTCACGGCCGACCAATTCCACATAGACATCCTGTGCGCCCACTTCGTGCAGCACCCCGACTGGTTCGACGTGGTGGTCGGCAGCAACCTGTTCGGCGACATCCTGAGCGACCTCGGCCCCGCCGTCGCCGGCAGCATCGGCATCGCCCCTTCCGCCAACATCAACCCGGAGCGCGCCCACCCCAGCATGTTCGAGCCGGTGCACGGCTCGGCCCCGGACATTGCCGGGCAGCACGTCTGCAACCCCATCGGCCAGGTTTGGTCGGGCGCCATGATGCTGGAGCACCTGGGGGAGGCTGCGGCGGCGGCGGCTGTCGTGTCCGCCATCGAGACGCTGCTGCGGGAGGGCGGCCCGCGCACCCGGGACATGGGCGGCCAAGCCGACACGTCCGAGGTCGGCCGGGCGCTGGCGAAGATCGTGGCGGCCAAGTAGGCCGCGCTTGCGTCCCCATGCTGGCGCGCCCGCGCTTGCGCCGGGTCGCGGCTGCTCCTACATTATGCCGGCATCTGCGAATGAGTCGCAAACAGGGGTTTTCATTGGGCCGTGACACCAGCACCATCGCCCGCCGCTGCGAGCGCGCCGTCGTGACGGCCTATCGCGAGCTTCGGGTGCACGGCAACGCGGACCTTGACTCGTTCCGTGCCTGCACCACGCTGTACCGGATTCATCACCCGGAATCCTCGCTGAACGAGGCCCGGCGCTTGGTCGCCGAGTGGATCGACCATCACGTGATCCAGGCCAAATCCGGCCCCACGCCCGGCTGCGACTGCGACTAGCCGCCGCGTGCCCAGGCGATGGACGCCCGGGCCAGCGCGTCGATCGTGTCCACCACCGTCACGCCCAACTCCCCATGCGGCCCGGCCTGGAGGCCGAGCGGAATCTCCGTGCATCCCAGGACGACCGCCTGCGCGCCGCGGGCATGCAGCGCCTGCACGGCCCTCGCCAGCGGTGCATAGGCATCCGCCACACGGTTGGCCTTCACGGCGGCAATGGCCGGGAGCACCAGCCGCGCCATTTCCTCATCGGTCGGCGTGACGCAGGGCCAGCCGGCGGCGGAAAGTCGGTCCTGATACAGCTGCATCGCCAGCGTCGCG
>CAXSEX010000143.1:0-5670 GCA_964236415.1 uncultured Acetobacteraceae bacterium
GGTTCACCCGCGCCAGCTCGTCCCGGATGCGCGGGGCGGCTGCGCGGCCGGCCATGCCATGCAGCGCGGCGTGGTATTGGAGGTTCTGCTGCACCGTCAGGTCCAGGTCCAGCGTCGGCTGCTGGAACACCACGCCCATGCGGGCCAGCGCGGCCGAGGCATCGGCGCGGAACGGCTGGCCGAACACCGCGATGCCGCCCCCGTGCGCGTGATACAGCCGGGTGATCAGCGCGAACAGCGTGGTCTTGCCCGCGCCGTTCTGCCCCAGCAGCACCGTGAAATCGCCGGGCCGGATGCGGAAGCCCACGCCGTCCAGCGCCTTGCGGGCGCCGAACCGGTGGGTCAGCCCGTCGATCTCCAGGGCGGCGGGTTCGTGCACGGCGGTGTCCGGCATTACGGCACCACCGCCACGCCCCAGGGCAGTTGCCCGACCGGCACCGACTTCACCACCCGCAGCCCGTCCACGTCGATCACCGACAGGTCGTTGCTGACGCCGTTGGTCGTGTAAAGCCGCTTCCCGTCGAGCGAGAAGGCCAGGTTCCACACGCGCTGCCCCACCAGCAGGTACTTGCGCACCTCGTACGTCTTGGCGTCCAAGACCGCGACGCGGTTGGCCGGGCCGAGCGCCACGAAGGCGGTCTTGGCGTCCGGCGTGATGGCGATGCCGACCGGCTGCACGCTCTCGGCCGGCACGCCGGGAATGGCGAAGTTGACCGTGTGGACGACGGCGTGGGAGGCCGTGTCGATCACCGACACGGTGCCGCCGACCTCCGCGCTGACCCAGACCTGCGCGCCGTCCGCGGTGAAGCGCGCGACCCGCGGGCGGCTGCCGACGAGCACGTTGGCGATGGGCTGCTGCGTTGCCGTGTCGATGAAGTGGGCCATGCTCGTCGTTTCCGACGTGTTGACCAGCACCTTGCCATCGGGGCTGACGCCCATGCCTTCCGGCTCCACGCCCACCGGGATCTCGGTCACCACCCGCCCGGCCTTCACATCGACGACGGACACCATGTTGTCGTTCTCGTTGGCGACGTACAGGGTGGCACCGTCGGGACTGAGGGTCATCAGCTCCGGGTCCGGGCCGCTCGACAGGATGCGGGACACGGCGAGGGTCTTGGCGTCCAGCATCTCCACATGGTCGCTGTCGCTCGTGCAGATATAGATGCTGCGCCCGTCGGGGCTGGCGACGATGCCGCGCGGGCGGTCGCCGACCTTGATGGTCGCGGTGACGGCGAGGGTCGTGCCATCGAGTACGGTGATCGTGTTGTCCTTCTCGTTGGACACGAACAGCCGCTCGGCCCGCGCCGCCGGGGCGGACAGCAGCAGCGCCGCCCCTAACACGGCTGGGGTGAGCCTCACAGTTTGCATGTCGTCTCCGGCTGGTCGATGCCGAGCGTGTCAAGCTCGGAGAACTGGTGCAGGTAGCCCGGCTGCGGGCTGACGGACACCAGGCTGCGCGCGTCGGCCAGCAGCACCGGCTGGCGCAACTGGCCGTCCCAGGGGCGGAAGGTCAGGCGGGACCCCTTGAAGGCCGCCAGCTCGAACTTCGGGCTGCGAAGGAAGGCGCCGATGGCGGCGGGGTCGGAGGTCGCGCCGCGGGTCGCGGCCTCCCCCACGGCGCGGACCGCCATCCAGGCGCCGAAGTCGCGCGCCGTCATCGGGCGCCCGGCCTGCTTCTGGAACCGCGCCTGCAGCTGCGTCGCCCCCCACTGCTCGAACGGGCGCGCCCAGGCGCCGGGGACCAGGCCCTGCGTGCCGGCGACGGGCCGCGGGTCCGTGGTGCGGTAGGCGAGGTCGTCGCCGAACTCGTCCGCCGTGTCGGCCACCACGAGCACGTCGTACGACAGGCCCTGGGTGAAGCGCGCGACCTCCGCGCCGATCGAGACGTGGCCGGTGTCCGTGCGCTGCGCGCCCGGCTGGAAGGTCCAGGGCTTGTCGGCGGCGATGCGCAGCTGGAACTTGCGCGCGGCCCGGCGGAGCGCGTCGGCGTAGTCGCGGTCGGCGTCGTGCGGCCCCTGCACCAGCAGCACGTTGCGCCACCGCTTCACCGCCAGATACTGCATCAGCGCGTCCGCCAGCATCGCCCGGCTGGGCAGCAGGTGCAGCACGCGCGCCCGGCAATCGGCGCCGCGCAGCCGGTCGTCCTCGGAGGTCGCGTCGAGCAGGGTGGCGTCGCGCGCTTCCGGCAGGTCCGCGACTTGCAGCAGCAAGGGCGCCGGCAGGTCGGTGACGACCACGCGCTCGCCCTCCGCCAGCATGGCGCGGGCCGCGGCCAGCACGGCGTCGGCGTCCGGCTGCACCGATTCGTGCAGGACGAAGCTTTGGTTGAGGAAGCGCCCGGTCGTCTGGTCGTCCGCCAGCGCCACGCGCGCACCCTGCACGCCCTCGTCGGTGATGGGCGGGTCCAGCGTCACCTGCGGGGCCACGCGCTTCGGCGCCAGCGCGAGGTAGCCGATGCCCACCGTGACCGGCTCCGCCGTTGCGGCAGCCAAGGGCAGCAGCAGCGCAAGCAGGAGTGCGGTTGGGCCGGAAGCTGCCGGCATTCGTTTCCTCCAAAGGCCGCATTGCGCAAGCGGCTGGACGGAGTGTGGGCCGTGCGTGCCGGCTTGTCAGCCCCTCCCGCGGCGCGGCATTGACAACCGGCGGCGGCGTGCGCGCATTGCCGCCATCAATAATGCCCGGGGAGGGACACCATGCAACTCCGACGCCGCACGCTGCTGTCCGCAGCGTTGATCGCCGCATCGCCGCTGGCCGCCGCGGCACCCGGCGCCGCCATCCGCGTCGGCACGCTGCGCTTCGGCTCGGTCGCGTGGGAGCTGGACGTGATGCGGGCGCACGGGCTGGACGCCGGCGTCGCGGTGGAGACGGTCGAGTTCGCCGCAACGCAAGCCGCGCAGGTCGCGCTGCAGGCCGGGCGCGTCGATACCGTCGTGCAGGACTGGCTGTGGGTGTCGCGGCAGCGGGCGACGGGCGCCGATTGGACGCTGTCCCCCACCTCGGGCGCGTTGGGCGCGGTGATGGCGCCGGCGGGGTCGCCGGTGCAGACGGTGGCCGACCTGCGCGGACGGCGGCTCGGCATCGCCGGCAGCCCGCTCGACAAAAGCTGGCTGCTGCTCCGCGCCTACGCGCAACGCAAGCTGGGCCTCGATCTGGACCAGGCCGCCGACAAGAGCTTCGGCCCGCCGCCGCTGATCGCCGAGCAACTGACCGCCGGGCGGCTCGACGCCGTGCTGACCTATTGGCCCTTCGCCGCGCGGGCGGAGGCGGCGGGGCAGCGCCGGGTGCTGGCGATGGAGGACGCGGTGGAAGGGCTGGGCATCCCGCCGGGCGTGCCGTTCGTCGGCTGGGTGTTCTCCGACGCCTTTGCGGCGCGCAGCCCGGCGGCGGTGGGGGGCTTCGTCGCGGCATCGAACCGGGCGCGGGCGATCCTCGCGACTTCGGATGCGGAGTGGGAGCGGATCGCGCCGCTCACCGGGGCCGCGGGGCCGGGCGAACTGGCGCGGCTGCGCGACGCCTACCGGCGCGGCGTGCCGGAGCATTGGGACCTCCCGGCGGTGGCGCGGCTCTACGACGTGCTGGCGGAGGTCGGCGGTCCCGCCTTGGTCGGCCCGGCGGCGCACCTGGCGCCCGGCACGCTCTGGGCGTCGAGTTAAGCCCCTCCGCATGGGCTGGGCCGCACGCCTGGTCCCCGTGCTGGTCCTGCTTGCATGTTGGGAACTGGCGGCGCGTCTAATCGGCAGCCGGCTGTTCCCGCCGGCGAGCCAGGTGATCGCCGCCTTGGGGCAAGAGGCCGCGTCCGGCCGCTTGGCACACAACCTGGGCGTGACCCTGGCGCGGGTGGCCGCCGCCTTCACCGTGGCGATGGTGCTGGGGACGGCGCTTGGCGTGGCGATGGGGCGCTGGCGCCGGGTGGACCGGGCGCTCGACAGCCTCGTCACCGGCCTGCTGAACCTGCCGGCGCTGGTCGGCATCGTGCTGATCTACGTGTGGTTCGGGCTGAGCGAGGCGACGGCCATTGCCGCCGTTGCGCTCAACAAGCTGCCGAGCACCGCCGTCACGGTGCGGGAAGGCGCGCGGGCGCTGGACCAGGGGCTGATCGACATGGCGCACAGCTTCCGCATGGGGGCCGGCGCCACCCTGCGCCATGTCGTGCTGCCGCAGCTCTACCCTTACCTGTTCGGCGCCGCGCGCTCCGGCCTGGCGCTGATCTGGAAGATCGTGCTGGTGGCCGAATTGCTGGGCCGCAGCGACGGCGTGGGCTTCCAGATCCAGGTGTATTTCCAGCTGTTCGACGTGACCGGCATCCTGGCCTACACCCTGGCCTTCATCGTCGTGGTGCAGTTGATCGAGTGGCTGCTGCTGCAGCCGCTGGAGCGGCGGGCCAACGTGTGGCGGTGATGCTGCAAGTCGAGATCGCGCGCAAGGCCGTCCCGGCGCGCGGCGGGCCGCGTGCGGTGATCGCCGGGCTGCGCTTCGCGTTGGAGCGGGAGGAGATCGTCGCCCTGGTCGGCCCGTCCGGCTGCGGCAAGACGACGCTCTTGCGCATCATCGGCGGGCTGGACGCTCGCTACGAGGGCCGGATCGCCTGGGCCGACGGCATCACGCCGCGCATCGGCACCGTGTTCCAGGAACCGCGGCTGCTGCCCTGGCGCACCGTGCGGCAGAACATCGCCTTGGTCCGTCCCCCTGACCCGGCGGCGGCGGAGGCGCTGCTGGCGCTGCTGGGCCTCGTGCCCTACGCCGACCTGCACCCGCCGGCGCTGTCGCTCGGCATGGCGCGCCGGGCGGCCATCGCGCGGGCCTTCGCCATCCAGCCGGCGCTGCTGCTGCTGGACGAGCCGTTCGTCTCGCTTGATCCCGCCATGGCGGAGCAAGGCCGGTCAGTACTTGCGACCGCCTGGCGAACCCGGCGCTGCGCCGCCCTCCTGGTCACGCACGACCTGGCGGAAGCGGCGTCGCTCGCCGACCGCATCCTGCTGCTGTCCGAAGGGCCGGCCCGGGTCGTGCGCGAACTGGTGGTCCCCGAAGGCAGCCGGCGGCGTGGGATCGCCGAGGGCGCCCGCGTCGCCCAGATGCTGACCGGGGAGCTTACTTGAGGGTTTCGAGGTAGGCGATCAGGTTCGCCCGCTCGTCGTCTTTCTTCAGCCCCACGAAGATCATCTTGGTGCCGGGGACCACGCCGCGGGGGTCGGTCAGGTAGTGGTCGAGCGTCGGCTGGTCCCAGGTGACGTTGTAGTTCTTCATCGGCTCTGAATAGCTGAAGCCCTCGATGCTGTGCGACGGCCGGCCGACGACGCCGTGCAGGCTGGGGCCGATCTTGTTCTCGCCCTCCTTGATCGAGTGGCAGGCGGCGCACTTGTTGAACTGCGCCTTGCCGAGCGCCGGGTCGCCGTCCGCCCGGGCCGTGCCGGCCGCGAGCGCCACGGCCGCCATCACCGCAAATCCCATTAGGTAACGCATCGTTTCTCCCCATCGCCACGCCGTGCCGGCCATGACCTCCGGCGATTATGGGACCACGCGGAGGAATGTCGAGGCCGGGCCTGCCCGCCCAAGCAGGCCCGGGCGGCGATTCGGGATTTTCCGGCCGCGGCCCCGTTCCCACGCTGCCGCCGGCGCCGTAGGGTGGGAGCGGGAACAAAAATCAGGAGGATGCGATGCTGGTGATTGCCG
>CAXSEX010000143.1:5770-9874 GCA_964236415.1 uncultured Acetobacteraceae bacterium
GACGAGTTCAAGGCCGCCGCCGCCCAGCACGGCGCCGAGATCTTCGCCGACATCCCGAAGTTCTGCGGCGGCTCCCCGTCGCCCGGCTTCTTCGACGCCGCGGCCTGACCGATGGACACCAAGAGCACGCACGCCTGCTTCGGCGGCACCATGGGGTTCCACAGCCACGCCTCCGCCGCCACCGGGACGGAGATGCGCTTCGGCGTCTATCTGCCGCCGCAGGCGCAACGGGGGCCGTGCCCGGCGCTCTACTACCTCGCCGGGCTGACCTGCACGGAGGAAACCTTCGCCATCAAGGCCGGCGCCCAGCGGTTCGCGGCGGAGCATGGGCTTGTGCTGGTCATGCCGGACACCAGCCCGCGCGGCCTCAACCTGCCGGGCGAGGCGGATAGCTGGGACTTCGGCGCCGGCGCCGGCTTTTACCTGGATGCCACCGCCGCGCCCTGGGCCGGGCACTACCGCATGGCGCAGTACGTGACGCGGGAACTGCCGGCGCTGATCGAAGCGGAGTTTCCGGTGCGCCCCGGCCGGCGCGGCGTGTTCGGGCACTCGATGGGCGGGCACGGCGCGCTGGTCACGGCGTTGCGGGAGCCGGACCGCTGGCACTCGGTCTCCGCCTTCGCGCCGATCGCCAACCCCGTGGCGGTGCCGTGGGGGGAGAAAGCATTCACCGGCTACCTCGGCCCCGACCGGGACGCCTGGGCGGCGTGGGACGCGAGTCTGCTGATGCGCGCCCGGCCGTATCCCGGGCCGATCCTGGTCGACCAAGGGCAGGACGACCAGTTCCTCGCCAGCCAACTGCATCCGGAGGTGCTGGAAGCCGCGGCGCAGGCTTCCGGCCAGCAGCTGACGCTGCGGCGGCAGCCCGGCGACCACAGCTACTGGTTCATCCAGACTTTTGTCGGTGACCACATCGCGCACCACGCGCGACAATTGCTTGGGTGACGCGGTGCGCGCGGCCTTAATCCTGCTGGCCTTGTGCGGCGTCGCGCGCCCGGTTCTGGCGCAGGAGCGCATGGCGTTCTGGAACCTGACTTCCTCCACCATCACCAACCTGGTCATGGCGCCGGCCGGCCCAAACGGCGCGCCCGCGGGGCCGTTCGGTCCCAACCAGTGCGCCAACGACCGTGACGGGGCGGTGGACCACGACGAGCGGCTGCGCCTCCTCGGCATCGCGCCCGGCCGCTACGACGTGCGCCTGACCACCAAACCCAGTGCCGCCAAGCCCAGCCGGGTCTGCACCGTGCGCAACGTGGAGGTGCGCGGCGGCGGCAAGTACTCGTTCTCCTTGTCCGACAGCGACCTCGTGGACTGCCAATAGCCTTTACCGCTGGCAGGCCGCGGGCTACCCAGCGTTCAAACGAGCAAGAACCGCGGGAGGGAACAGGCTGGATGGCGTGGCCGATGAGCCGCGGCCCGGCGCGCGCCGGGCTGCTGATCGCACTGCTGCCGGCGGCGGCGCTGGCGCAGGATGCGCCGGGCGCCCCGCCGCCTGCTCTTGACCTGCCCGACGTGGTGGTGACGGCGCCGCTTGCGGGGTCCGAGGTGGACCGCGCCAAGGTGCCGGCCAACACGCAGGTGCTGCGCCGCGACGACCTGGTGCGCACCGGCCCGGCCAGCGCCTTGCGCGCCCTTGACGAGAACGTGGGCGGCATTGCGCTGAACCAGGCGCAGGGCAACGAGTTCCAGCCCAACCTGGTTTACCGCGGGTTCGAGGCGTCGCCGCTGGTCGGCAACCCGCAGGGCCTGGCGGTGTACCTGAACGGCAGCCGGTTCAACGCGCCGTTCGGCGACACCACCAACTGGGACCTGATCCCCGACGTCGCCATCGACCGGATCGAGCTGGCCCAGTCGCCGGCGTTCGGGCTGAACGCCCTGGGCGGCGCGATCACGGTGAAGCTGCGCGACGGCTTCAGCTACCACGGCGCGCAGCTGGAGCTGTCGGGCGGCTCGTTCGGCCGCGTGGAGGGCACGGCGCAGTACGGGGTGCAGTCCGGCAACGTGGCCGCCTACGTCGCGGGCACCGCGCTGAACGAGGACGGCTGGCGCGACTTCTCCCCGTCCCAGATCCGCCGGATCTACGGCGACATCGGCTGGCGCGGCGATGCTTCGGAACTGCATCTGGGCCTGCTCGGCGCCACCAACATCCTGACCGGCAACGGCACGGCCCCCATCGAGCTGCTGGCCGCGCGCCGCAGCGCCGTGTTCACCTACCCTGACGAGACCCGCAACAAGTACCTGCGCGTCAGCCTGTCCGGCTCGCACGAGGTCAGCGACGCGCTCGCCTTGCAGGCGAGCGCCTATTACAGCAACCTGTCGCAGCGCACCCGCAACGGCGACGCCTCCGACGCGCAGCCCTGCCCGGACGACGCGACCCTGCTGTGCAGCGAGGACGGCGCGCCGCTCACCGCCCGCGGCGGCGGCCGCATCAGCAACGTCGTGCCTGGCCTCTTCCCCGGCTTCCCTCAGTTCGACGCCGGCGGCCCCTACGCGCAGCTCAACGAGACCGCGACGGACAGCAACGGCTACGGTGCCACCGTGCAGGCGACCTACCGGGCGGAGCCGCTCGGCCGGCCGAACCGGCTGCTGGTGGGGGCCAGCTACGACGGCGGCAGCACGCTGTTCTCGGCCCGGACCTCCTTGGGCGCGCTGGCGCCCGACCGCAGCTTCGCCGGGCCAGGGGTCGTGCTGGACCAGGCGGACGGGTCCATCACGCCGGTGCGGCTGCGGGCGAGCAACGACTACTACGGGATCTACGCCTCGGACACGCTGGACGTGACGGACCGGCTGTCGCTCACCGTGTCCGGGCGGCTGAACGTGGCGCAGATCGACCTGAGCGACCAGACCGGCAACGCCCTGAGCGGCAACCACGGCTTCACCCGGTTCAACCCGGCCGCCGGGCTGACCTACCAGGTCGCGCCCTGGCTCACGGCGTACGGCGGCTACTCCGAAAGCAACCGCGCGCCGACGCCGGCCGAGCTGTCCTGCGCGTCGCCGGCCAGCCCGTGCAGCCTGACCAACTTCTTCGTGGCCGACCCGTCGCTGAAGCAGGTCGTGGGCCACACCTACGAGGCCGGGCTGCGCGGGCGCTTTGCGGCTGAGGGGGCGCGGGTCACGTGGAACGCCGGGCTGTTCCGCACCGACAGCGGCGACGACATCCTGTTCGCCGCCAGCGCCGTGCAGGGCCGCGGCTTTTTCCAGAACATCGGCACCACCCGGCGGCAGGGCGTGGAGGCGGGCGTCAGCCTGCGGCAAGGCTCGCTGCTGTTCTACGCCGACTACGCCTACACCGAGGCGACGTTCCGCGATGCCTTCCTGCTGGGCAGCCAGAACAACCCGTTTGCCGACGCGAGCGGGCAGGTCCAGGTGCGGCCCGGCAACCGCCTGCCGGGCATCCCGCTGCACCGGCTGAAGTTCGGGCTGCAATACGACCTCACGCCGGACTGGACGGTGGGCACCACGGGGATCGCCAGCAGCGGGCGCGTGCTGCAAGGCGACGGGTCGAACCAAAGCCCGACCACCGGCTCCTACGTCGTGCTGAACCTGAACACCACCTACCGGGTGAGGAAGGGGATCGAGCTGTTCGGCCTGGTGCAGAACGTGACGAACGCGAACTACGCGACGTTCGGCAGCTTCTCGCCGGTGGCGCTGGTGCCCATCGCCGGGGTGCCGGCGACCAACACCCGCAGCGTATCGCCGGGCGCGCCGGTCGCGGGGTTCGGGGGCGTGCGGGTGACGTTCTGACGCCAAATCTGGCGGCAGGGGGGCCGTTGTGCGGCTGGGTCGATCATGTAGAGTTGCCAGGCCGCGCGCCGGAACGCCGCGGCACCAGCACGCCGGAACGCACCGGCGCACCAGGGAGAACCGTCATGGCAACCGCCATCCATATCCATCCGTCCGTGGACAACGGCATCAAGCCGGCAGCGCCGGGCTTCGCGGGCGGCACGCTCGTCTGCAAGTGCGCCACCGACCCGGTGACGGTGAAGGTGTCCGCGCAGACCGCGTTCAACCACGCCTGCGGCTGCACCAAGTGCTGGAAGCCCCAAGGCTCGGTGTTCTCGGTCGTCGCCGTGGTGCCGCGCGACAAGGTGGAGGTGACGGAGC
>CAXSEX010000144.1:0-5412 GCA_964236415.1 uncultured Acetobacteraceae bacterium
CACGGCCTGGCCCTTGGCCTGCGGCACGGCCTTCTTGCCTGCGGCTTTCTTTGCCACGGCCGGCTTCCTCGCCGCGGCCTTCTTGACGGTCTTCGCCACCCTCAGGCCGCCATGACCACGGGCGGGCGCACGGGCAGGCCCGCGGCGTCCAGCGCCGCCTTGACCTCCGGAACGGTGAAGGTGCCGAAATGGAACACCGAGGCCGCGAGCAGCCCCGTGGCGCCGGCCTTCGCGCCGTCCACGAAATGCTGCAGGGTGCCGACTCCGCCCGACGCGACCACCGGCACGCGCACCGCGCCGCACACCGCCCGCAGCAGGTCGAGGTCGAAGCCGCGCCCTGTGCCGTCGCGATCCATGCTGGTCAGCAGGATCTCCCCGGCGCCCAGCGCCGCGACCTGCTGGCACCATTCGACGGCATCGCGGCCGGTGGCCGTCCGCCCGCCATGGGTGAACACCTCCCACCGTCCGGGGCCGCTGGCCCGCGCATCGACGGCGACCACGACGCACTGGCTGCCGAAGCGGATCGCCGCGTCGCGCACCAGTTCCGGCCGGGCAACGGCCGCCGAGTTCATGCTGCACTTGTCCGCCCCGGCCAGCAGCAGCCGCCGCATGTCCTCCGGCGACCGCACGCCGCCGCCGACGGTGAGCGGCAGGAAAACCTTGGCAGCCGTGCGCGACACCACGTCGAGGATGGTGTCGCGATTCTCGTGGCTCGCCGTGATGTCGAGGAACGTCAGCTCGTCCGCGCCCGCGGCGTCGTAGACAGCAGCCTGTTCCACCGGGTCGCCCGCATCGCGCAGCGATACGAAGTTGACGCCTTTCACGACCCGTCCGTCCTTGACATCGAGACAGGGAATGATGCGGAGCTTGAGCATGCGCCTTTGAATTCCGTTCATTGGCTTGGCGCGAATCCAGGCCGAGACTTCCGCAAATCACCCACTAAAATCCAGCGATGATCGTTTTAATGCAGGAATATTGCGCCTACCCCGCAAGCAGCGCAAGGGCCGCACCGAGTTCGACCCGGCCATCATACAGCGCCCGCCCGACGATAACCCCGTCGATCCCTGCCGGCGCCTTTGACTGCAAAGTCTGCAAGTCGGCGAGCGACCCGACGCCGCCGCTGGCGATCACCGGGGTGCGCAGGCGGGCAGCCAAGCCGAATGTCTGTTCCAGGTTCAGCCCGGCCAGCATCCCGTCCCGCCCGATGTCGGTGTAGATCACGGCGGCCGCCCCCGCATCCTCGAAGCGCAGCGCCAGGTCAAGGGCAGACACCGCCGCGGTTTCGGCCCATCCCTCCAATGCCACGAAGCCGTCGCGGGCATCGATGCCGACTGCGACCTGTCCGGGAAAAGCATGGCAAGCCTCATGCACCAGCTCCGGCGTCTTCACCGCGGCGCTGCCGAGAATGACCCGGCGCACCCCGGCCTGCAGCCAACGCTCAACCCCGGCCATGTCGCGGATGCCGCCGCCGAGCTGCACCGGCACCCGGGCCACGGCCAGGATGGCAGAAACCGCCGCGGTGTTGACGGAACGCCCAGCGAACGCGCCATTCAGGTCCACGACGTGCAGCCATTGGCAGCCGCCGTCCTGCCACGCCTGCGCCTGCGCGCCGGGATCAGTCGAGTACACGGTGGCGTCGTCCATGGCGCCGCGCCGCAGCCGGACGCAGGCGCCGTCCTTGAGGTCGATCGCGGGGTAAAGCGTCAGGCTCACGCCTTCGAGTCCCGCTGCAGCAGCTTCATGTAGTAGATGCCGCGGATGGTGCGCCCGCCAACCCGGGCGTAGCACGGGTGCTCGCCCCACCGATGGTAGCCGAGCGTCTCATACACGTGGATCGCGGCTTCCTGCGTTTCCCGCACGTCGAGGTTCAGCACCTGGTAGCCGAGCGCCCGCGCGCCGTCCTCGATGCGCCGGGTCATCAGGCGGGCGAGGCCGTGGCCCCGGGCATACGGGGCGATGAAGGAGTGCATCAGCGTCGCCGCAAAGGCCTGCGCCTCGTTGTTGCGCGGCGGGCGGACCAGTTGGGCGCTGCCGACGATGACGCCGTCCAGCCGGCCGATGAACAGTTCGCGCTCCGGCACCAGCAGCACGCCGCGGAAATAGCTCTGCAAGGCCAGGCGGCCCGGCGACTTCACCCAGCCGAAGCCGCCGCCCTCCAGGATCGCGGCGTCGGCGGCCTCGCACAGCGCATGCAGGTCGTCATCGGCCAGCTCGGTGGCGCGCTCCACCAGCAGTTCGGGGGCCGCGGTGCTGCTTGCCCTGTTCAGGCGGGCCGTTCCGTCACGGTTTCCCATTCCGTCCAGGCTCCCCATCTCGCTCACGCATCGGTTCCCAACGCAAGAAGTTGGCCAGGATGCGCAAACCAACCGCCTGGCTCTTCTCGACATGGAACTGCGTGCCGGCCCGGTTGCCGCGGGCCACCATGGCAGGCACCGGGCCGCCGTAATCCGTGGTGGCCAGCAGGTCGCCCTGGGCGCCCCTGCGCAATGCGTAGCTATGCACGAAGTAGGCATGGTCCCCGGGCCGCAGCCCATCCAGCAGCGGATGCGCGCCCGGCACGAACTGGAGCGCGTTCCACCCCATCTGCGGCAGCCGCAGCCCCGGCGGGTCCATCGGCGCGATCTCGCCGCCGATCCAGCCGAAGCCCTTTGTTTCCGCGTGCTCCAGCCCGCGCTCCGCCATCAACTGCATGCCGACGCAGATGCCGAGGAACGGGTGCCCGGCCTCCGCGCTGCGCTCCACCGCTTCCCGCAGCCCCGGCACCGCGGCCAGCCCCGCGGTGCAGTCGGCGAAGGCACCCTGACCCGGCAGCACCACGCGGTCCGCCGCCGAAACCCGGCCGGGATCGCCGGTGACCTCGACCTGCACGTCCAACCCGGCCCGCTCCGCCGCGGCGGCCAGGGCGCGGCTCGCGGAGGCGAGGTTGCCGCTGCCGCAGTCCACCACGGCGACGTGCATCATCCAAGAGGCCCGATCAAGGAAGCGTTCAGGTCGGTGCGGGCGTGCAGCAACCGGGCCAGGGCGCCGTCCGCGTCACGCGCTGCCACCACGTGCGTCAGCAGATAGCCGCGCCGCTCCAGCGACCAGCGCACCGCGTCCCGCCCGAGCAGGCCCGCAAGCACGCCGAATCCCAGGCCGATCAGCCCGCCCAGGCGCGGCGGCGCCAAGGCCATGACCAGCAGGGCCGCCGCGCCGAACAGCACCGCCGGAATCCAGGCCCGGTGCAGCAGCAGCCAAAACGGGCCGAACACCGCGGCACCCCAGCTCCAGCCTTCCAGCAGGACGACCGGGGGGCAATCCGGCTTGAGGTGCGCGGTGTAGCTGTTCATAGGGCGCCCTTGGTGGACGGGATGGCGCCCGCTGCGCGCGGGTCGGCCTCGGCGGCCATGCGCAGGGCACGGGCCACGGCCTTGAAGCACGCCTCCGCCACATGGTGCGCGTTGCGGCCGGCCTGCTGGGTGACGTGCAGCGTCATCAGCGCGTTCATCGCCAGCGCGCGGAAGAATTCCTCGAACAGCTCGGTGTCCATCTCGCCGATCTTGTCGCGCTCGAACGCGACGGACCAGGCGAGGAACGGGCGGCCCGACAGGTCCAAGGCCGTGGCGACCAGCGCCTCGTCCATCGGCACGACGGCGTTGCCGTAGCGCCGGACCCCGCGCTTGTCGCCGATGGCTTGGGCCAGCGCCTGCCCCAGCACGATGCCGATGTCCTCCGTCGTGTGGTGGAAATCGATGTGCAGGTCGCCCTTCGCCCGCACCGAAAGGTCGATCAGCGCGTGCCGCGCGAACGCGGTCAGCATATGGTCCAGGAAGCCAACGCCGGTCGCGATCTCCCCTTGGCCGCTGCCGTCCAGGTCCAGCCGGACGGCGATGTCGGTCTCGGAAGTCGTGCGGGTGATCTCAGCAGTGCGGGCCATGCGCGCCCCATAGCGCAAACCGCACCCCGGGCAAACCGGGATCGGGGTACCCTGGCCCAAGTTGCCTATATCTTGTGCAGCCCGGGCGCGAACCCCATCTGGGCGGCACCATGCAAGCATCATCCCCCCATGATCCCGTCGGCTGGCACGGGACCACCATTCTCTGTGTCCGCCGCGGCGGCCGGGTCGCCATGGCCGGGGACGGCCAGGTGACGCTCGGCCAGACCGTCATCAAGGGCAACGCGCGCAAGGTCCGGCGCATCGGCGCCGGCGGCAGCGTGCTGGCCGGGTTCGCCGGCGCCACAGCGGACGCCTTCACCCTGCTTGAACGGCTTGAGGCCAAGCTCGAACGCTTCCCGTCGCAGCTTGAGCGCGCCTGCGTCGAGCTGGCCAAGGATTGGCGCACGGACCGCTACCTGCGCCGGCTGGAGGCGATGATGGCGGTGGCCGATGATGTGCACAGCTACACCCTCACCGGCAACGGCGACGTGCTGGAGCCGGAAGACGGGGTGATCGCCATCGGCTCTGGCGGCAACTACGCGCTGGCGGCAGCGCGGGCGCTGCTGTCGGTGGACGGGCTGGATGCGGAGGAGGTTGCGCGCCGGGCCATGCGGATCGCCGCCGACATCTGCGTTTACACCAACCACTCGCTGATCGTGGAGACCCTGTGATGGACGTTCCCACCTACTCCCCGCGGGAAATCGTGGGCGAGCTTGACCGCTTCATCGTGGGGCAGCAGGACGCCAAGCGCGCGGTCGCCATCGCGCTCCGCAACCGCTGGCGCCGGCAGCAGCTTCCGGAGGGCATCCGGGAGGAGGTGGTGCCGAAGAACATCCTGATGATCGGGCCGACCGGCTGCGGCAAGACGGAGATCGCGCGCCGCCTGGCCAAGCTCGCGCAGGCGCCGTTCATCAAGGTGGAGGCGACGAAGTTCACCGAGGTCGGCTATGTCGGCCGCGACGTGGACAGCATCGTGCGCGACCTGGTGGAGGCCAGCATCGCCATGCTGCGCGACACGGGCCGCAAGGACGTGCAGGCGAAGGCGGACCTGGCGGCGGAGGACCGGCTGGTCACGGCATTGGTGGGGGAGGGGGCCAGCGCCGACACCCGGGGCAAGTTCCGTAAGATGCTGCGCGCCGGCGAGTTGGAGGACAAGGAAGTCGAGGTCGCCGTGGCCGACGCCGGGCCGGTGATCGGCCAGATGGACATCCCCGGCATGCCGCCGGGCCAGATGGCCAACATCGGCGAGATGATGAAGGGCATGTTCGCCCGGCCGCCGCAGCGCAAGCGCATGACGGTGTCCGCCGCCCGGGTGGCGCTGGCGCGGGAGGAAAGCGACCGCCTGCTGGACAACGAGCAGCTCACCAAAGACGCCGTGCACCACGCCGAGCAGAACGGCATCGTGTTCCTGGACGAGATCGACAAGGTTTGCGCCCGGTCGAGCGAGGGCGGCTTCCGCGGCGGCGACGTGTCGCGTGAAGGCGTGCAACGCGACC
>CAXSEX010000144.1:5422-9865 GCA_964236415.1 uncultured Acetobacteraceae bacterium
GGTCAACACCAAGCACGGCCCGGTGAAGACCGACCATGTCCTGTTCATCGCGTCGGGCGCGTTCCATTTGGCCAAGCCGTCCGACCTGCTGCCGGAACTGCAAGGCCGCCTGCCGATCCGGGTCGAGCTGGCGCCGCTGTCGCGGGCGGATTTGCGCCGCATCCTCACCGAGCCTGAGCACAGCCTGCTCAAGCAGTACTCGGCCCTGTTGGAGACGGAGGCCGTCACCCTCGACTTCACGCCCGATGCCGTGGATGCGCTGGCGGACCTCGCGGCCGACATCAACGACCGGGTGGAGAACATCGGCGCACGGCGGCTGGCGACGGTGCTGGAGAAGCTATTGGAGGAGGTCAGCTTCACCGCGACCGACCGGGGCGGCGAGCTCGTGACGGTGGACGCTGCTTACGTGAACGAGCGCGTGGCGCCGCTCGCCGCGAAGGGCGACCTGAGCCGGTTTATTCTATAATCAAAACATTGACGGCGCAGGCTTGTTGTTGTCTCGTAAGGTTCTAGTCGGGAGCCACCACATGCGCTTGAAGCTTGCAGCCTGCTTGATGATAACCGCCGGCCTCGCCGCTTGCGCGGGCACGCCGCCTCCGCCGCCCATGGCCGCGGCGGAGCCTGCCCCGGCCCCCGCGCCGATGGCCATGACGCCCACCGACGGCATGTATTCCGGCACCGTCGTTTCCACCGACGACTCGCGTTCGCGTTGCCGGAAGCTGCCGGCGACTGCCCGCGCCCAGGTGCGGAACGGCATGTTCGCGCTTCAAGGCGTGCGCGGCACGGTCGGGCCGGATGGCAGCGTGACGGCCGCGGGGCGCCGCGGCATGACGATGAACGGCATGTTCGCCAACGGCACGCTCGATGTGACGACCATGGGTCATGGCTGCGGCTACCATTACTCCCTGACCCACGCCTGAGGGTCCGAGCCGTCCCCAGGCTGGCCCTGCCCTCGCCGTCGAGGGCAGGGCCGTTTTGTTTGCAGGCGCCGCGGAGATGCCGTGTTTGGCGCGCGCGTGGTGTAGCTTTCGCCGCCTGGTGCCATATCTCAGCATCATGCCAGATCCCTTCGTCCACCCAGAAGACCCGTCCGCCGCCGCCGCTGTCGCCGCCATCGGCGAGGAGCTGGAGGTGTTCGACGATTGGATGGATCGCTACCAATACATCATCGAGCTGGGCCGCAAGCTGCCGCCGTTCCCCGCGGAGTGGCAGAATGACGCCCACCGCGTGCCGGGCTGCCAAAGCCAGGTCTGGATGGAGGCGGGCGTGCAGGACGGCCGCATGATGCTGGCCGGCGCGTCCGACGCGGCCATCGTCTCGGGCCTCGTCGCCCTGCTGCTGCGCGTGTATAGCGGCCGCCCGCCCGCCGAGGTGCTGGCGACCGATCCCGTGTTCCTGAAGGACCTCGGCCTGCTTGAGGCGCTGTCCACCAATCGCGGCAACGGCATCGCGGCCATGGCCCGGCGCATCCATGATGCGGCGAAGGCCTGCGCGGTCGCCGCCTGATCGGTGGCACGGGATGGATTGCGCGTCGGCCTGTTCCTGGCGGCGTTCTTCGCGGCGGGGGCGGTCAGCACCGCCTACCTGCCGGTCTGGTTCGCCAGCCGTGGGCTGAGCAGCGCGGAGATCGGCCAGGTGCTCGGGCTGGGCTTCCTGCTCCGCGTCGCGGTGGTGCCCGGCTGGGGATGGCTGGCCGATAGGATCGGCGGCCGGACCGTGCTGTTTGCCGGCGCGGCCGTTTCAGCCGGCGGCGCCACCCTGTTGCCGGCGGCGCAGGGCTTTCCCGTCATCCTGCTCATCTCGGCGGTGCAGGGGGTGTCAGCCTCGGCGCTGACCCCGCTCAGCGATGCCTTGGCCCTCGCCCTGGCGGCGGCCCGGCGACTTGATTACGGGCGCACCCGCGCGTTCGGCTCCGTGGCCTACATGGCTTCGACTGCCACCTGCGGCGCGTTGCTCGGCGTGCTGGGCACCGGGCTGGTGCCCTGGGCCATCGCCGGCTTCTACGCGCTGTCCGCCAGGCTGGCGCTTGCCCTGCCCGACGTCGCGGCGGCGCCGCCGGCGATGCGCATCCAGCAAGGGGCGTGGCGTTTCCAAAGCCTCCGCTTGGCGCTCCTGGCGACGGCGCTGATCCAGGGGGCGCACGCCGCCTATTACGCCTTCGCCACGCTGCATTGGCGCACAGCCGGCATCCCGGACGGCGTCATCGGGCTGCTGATTGCCGAGGGCATCGTGGCGGAGGTCGCACTGTTCATCTGGGGACGCAAGCTGGTCGAGCGGCTCGGCCCGGCCCGGCTTACCGCGCTGGCCGCGGGCGCTTCCCTCCTGCGCTGGACTGTGACTGCCTTCGTCACCGAGGTTCCCGTGCTCGCCGCGGTGCAGCTCCTGCACGCCGCGACGTTTGCCTGCCAGCACCTTTCGACCATGCTGGTGCTGCGGACCCTGCCGGCGCAGCGTGCCGGGACGGCCCAGGCGCTGATGTCCGCGCTGGGCTTTTCCGCCCCGACGGGGCTGCTGGTTTGGCTGTCCGGCCTGATCTACGGGGCCGCCGGCGGCCTCGTCTTCCTGCTCATGGCGGCAGTGGGAGGCTCGGCGCTGCTGATCGTGCCGGCGCTGGCGCGCGCCCTTCCTCCCGCCGCAGTGCCCCGTCCATAAGCTCGATCTGCCGTGCGATGCGCGCCATCGCGCTGCTCGGTTCGTGTGGGGGCTGCCTGGGCGGCAATCCCGTGCCTGCCACCAGCGCCTGGAACGCCAGCCGCAGCCAATTGCGCCACGCCGCAAGCTCGGCCGCGCCGGGCACCGAGGCCGGGTCATGCTGGAACGACGACAGCCGGCCAGCCAAGCGGCGCAGTGCCGCATCGACCACCATCGCCGACTCCAAGCCGATCCGTGCGGAGCGCCGCGGTTCCTGCAGCGCGCGGGCCAGCGAAGTCTCGAAATTGTTGCTGGCGACCCCGGCCGCCCGGCGCACGGCGTCAAGTGCTGCGGCCGGCTGCTCGCCCAGCAGCACCGCAAGCTCGGTGTCCGCGTAAGCCGCGTGGGCATCCAGCGCCCCGCGCTGCTCCTGGTTGAGGCGGCCGGGTTCCCAACTGGGCCACAGCACCGCGCAGCCGAGCACCGCCAAGGCACCACCCAGCACGGTGTAAAGCGCCCGCATGCCGGCGATCACCCATTGGCTTTCCCCGGGACTGCCGAGTTCCGACAGCAGGACCACCAGCGGCGTCATGCAAGCCATGAACAGCCCGAAGCTGACATAGCGCACGGCGAAGGCCGTGACCGCCAACGGGAACAGCGCCGCCGCGGTCGCGAGCGGCGACGCGACCAGCAGCCCCAACCCAGCCGCCACCACGCCGCCCAGCACGGTGCCGACGATCCGCTCAAGCGCCTTTTGCCAGGTCAGCGCGAAGAACGGCTGCAAGGTGAGCACAAGGGTGATGGTCAGCCAATGCGCATAGGCGTTGCCGGACGACAAGGTGATGACCAGCGCCGGCCCTGCCGCCACGGCCGCACGGACCGCGTGCCGGAACGAGGCCGACGACCAGGTGAGGTTGGCCCGCAGCGGCCGCATGAAGCGGTCCCGCCACCCGGCCGCGCCGGCCTGCCCGGCGCCCAGCACCAAACCGGCCGGCGTGGCCAGCAGCGCGGCGACGCGCAGCCGATCCGCCAACGCAGCCGTGACTCCGGCCAGCGCCGCGTCGTTCCGGCCGACGCCGGCCAGGATGTCCAGCAGCCGCTCGACCATGGCGCGGCGTCTGGCGTCGGTCGCGGGCACATCCGCGCCGGTGTCGTCGGCGATGGCGGCCAGCAGCAGCCGGAGCGTGTGCAGCAGCCGGGCGGCGGCGGCGCGGGTGGCCGGCCCGGCGAACTCCAGCACGTCCGACAAGGCGATCAAGGCGCCGAACACCTGGTCTGCCGCTTCCACCTGGATCAGGGTCTGGTTGGAACGCGCGCTCGACGGCCCGCGCGCGCGCACGGTGTCGAGCACCAGGGTGCGCGCGGCCTCGATGCCGTCGCGCACGTGGCGGCGATGCCCACGGGCGTGGTCGGCCCACGCCTCGGAAACCTGGGCCGGCAGGTTGGGCGACGCGGTGATCAGCCCGGACAGGTCGCCCGCCAGCACGCCCATGCGCCGGAACACCTCGGCCACGGCCCGCCGGGCGGGGCGGAACGGGTGCAGGCGCCAGATCACCATGGTGAGCAGGAGCGCCCACAGGCTGCCGCCGACGAACGATGCCGCCAGCACGCCGGCATGATCCAAGCTGATGGTCCGGTCCATCGCCAGCACGGTCACGACGGTCAGCAGGTTGCCCACCTGCAGCGCGCTCTGGCCCCAGATGCGCGCGAAGCTCGTACAAAAAATCACGAGGCAGGCGCAGGGCACGACCACCGGAAAGCCGGCTGACCGCAGCAAGCCGAGTCCGGCAGTCAAGCTGGCGCCGGCGGCTG
>CAXSEX010000145.1:0-9826 GCA_964236415.1 uncultured Acetobacteraceae bacterium
TGGAAGCGAGCCGGCCGTGAACCCCTTCACGCGCAGGTCAGTTCGTCGGCACCGCCGGCCCCTTCGCTGGCGCCGGGGTGGTCGCCGGCGCGCTGCCCGGCGCCGGGGCGGTCGCAGGCGGGCTGTCCAGCAGCGATCGCCCGCCGCCGGCCACCGTGCCGCGGTTCAGCAGCGCCAACGTCAGCGACAGCGCAAAGAACGCCGTGCCCAGGATCGCCGTCGTGCGGGTCAGCAGGTTGGTGGTGCCGCGCCCAGACATGAAGCCGCCCATGCCCTGCGTCGTTCCGATGCCCAAGCCGCCTCCCTCGCTCCGCTGGATCAGCACGATGCCGATCAGGGCCAGGGTGACGAACAGGTGGATGATCAACAGAACGGTGGTCATACCGCGCGTTCTAGCGATGCACGGCGGGATTGCAAAGACAAGCCGCACTCCGGCCTCAACCGGCCGCCCGCACGATGCCCAGGAAATCCGCGGCCACCAGGCTCGCGCCGCCCACCAGCGCGCCACCCACCCCGGGCAGCGCGAGCAAAGTGCCGGCGCCGGCCGGCTTCACCGACCCGCCATACAGGATGCGCAGACCCTCCCCGGCCTTCCCCAGCGTTTCCGTCAACTGGCTCCTGATGCAGCGGTGCATCGCCACGATGTCGTCCTCGGACGCAGTCCGCCCGGTGCCGATAGCCCAAACCGGCTCATAGGCGATCACCCCCGCGAAGCCCGGCGGCACGCTGCCGTCGATCTGCGCCGCCACCACGGTTTCCGCGATGCCGGACAGGCGCTGCTGCTCCGTTTCCCCCACGCATACGATGGGTGTCAGCCCGGCGGCAACTGCGGCTCCCGCCTTCTCCCGCACCAGGGCGTTCGACTCGCTGTAGCCCAGGCGGCGCTCTGAATGCCCAAGGATCACCCACCCGGCACCCGCGTCGCGCAGCATCGGCGCCGACACGTCCCCCGTGCGCGCCCCGGACGGCTCAGGGTGGCAGTCCTGCCCGCCCACCATCACGCTGCTGCCGGCCAGCGCGTCGGCCACCGCGGCCAGCACGGTCGCCGGCGGGCAGACCAGCACGTCGCATCCGGCAGGCCGCTCCAGCCCTGCCGCCAACGCAGTTACCAGCGCGATAGAATCGGCCCGCAAGCCGTTCATTTTCCAGTTTCCGGCGATCAGTTGGCGCAACGCGCGTCCCCCTTTTGCTGTTCTCGGCGCAAGCCAGCGCCCCTATCTGGCAAAACTTCAGCAGCCTCCGTATGGTGCCGGCTTGTACACTGGACACGCACCGCATGCTCTCCTTGTTCCGCCGCTTCCTCAACACCTGGGCCGCGCGGGCCTTCTTCCTCGTGCTGATCGCCTCGTTCGGATTGTGGGGCATCGCCGATGTCGCGCGCAACGTCGGTCGGAACGACGCCGTTGCCACCGTCGGCGACCACAAGATCGAAGCGCCCGAGTTCCAGGAAGCGATGCGGACCCAACTCGCCCAGGTCAGCCGCATGTTGGGCGGCAAGACCGAGCCGACGCCCGCCATCCGCCAGGCTGTCGCCGGCCAGGTGCTGGACCGGCTGGTCGTGCAGGCCGCCATCCAAAATGAGGTCAGCCACTTGGGCCTGACGGTGCCGGACGAGGCGCTGCGGGCCGCGGTGTTCGACATCCCGGCCTTTCGCGGCACCAACGGCACCTTCGACCGCACGCGCTTCGAGGCGGTGCTGCGCAACAACAACCTGACCGAGCCGCGCTTCCTCGATCTCATGCGCTCCGACCTCGGCCAGCGGCAGTTGATGGAAACCGTGCAGGTCGGCGCCGTGCCGCCGGAGGTGCTGACCACGCAGGTGTTCGCCTTCCAGCGCGAAACCCGGATTGCCCAATACGTCGAGCTGCCCTTCGCCGCCGCCGCCGAGCCGCCTGCACCGAGCGAGGCCGACTTGCAGCGCGCCTACGACAACAACGGCGACCGCTACAGCGCGCCCGAGTTCCGCCGCGTCAAGGCGGTGATCCTGTCTCCCGACACCGTGGCCCGCGACATCGAGGTGCCGGACGCCGACATCAGCGCCTACTACGAGCAGCACAAGGCCGAGTACGTTTCCCCGGAGAAGCGTTCGGTCGAGGTGATTGTCGCGCAGGACGAGGCGCACGCCAAGGATCTCGCGACCGCCTGGATCGCCGGCGCCGATTGGGACGCGGTGCAGAAGGCCGCGGCTGCGGCCGGCGCATCGGCGGCATCGCTGGACAATGCGACCCCGGCCGAGTTCCCCGCGCCCGAGCTTGGCCAAGCCGTGTTCGCTGCGCCGGCCGAAACGGTGACCGGCCCGATCCAGTCGGCGCTCGGCTGGCAGGTGTTCCGCGTGACGGAGGTGACGCCCAGCAGCGAGCGCCCGCTGGCACAGGCCGCTGACGAGATCCGCGCGAAGTTGGCCCGTGAGCGCGCGGTGGATCAGGTCTATACCCGCGCCAACAAGCTGGAGGACGCGCTGTCCGCCAGCGGCAGCCTCGACGACCTGCCGGGCGACCTCGGCGTGGCCGCCGTGACCGGCACGCTGGACGCCCAAGGCAACACGCCCGCCGGCCAGCCCGCCCCGATCCCAGGCTCCCCGGCCCGGAAACAGGCGCTGGTGACGGCTGCCTTCGCGCTTGGCAAGAACGAGCCGGCACGGATGACCGAAGGACCCGACCAGTCCTATTTCGCCGTGGCCGTCGAGGACACCATCCCAGCTGCCCGCCAGCCGTTCGCCGCCGTCGAGGCGCAGGTGCGGAAGGACTGGGAGCGCGACGCGCGGCGCAAGCAGCAGGAACGGGCGGCGGCGAAGCTGCTGACTGCGGCCCAGGCCGGATCGAGCCTGGATGATGCCGCGACCATCGCCGGGCTGCGCCTGGAGCGCACGCCCCCAGTCGCCCGCGCCCAGCCCACCCCCGGCGTGCCCACGGAAATGACCGAGCCACTGTTCAGCCTGAAGCTGGGCGAGACAACGATGATCGAGGCGCCGGACGCCTTTTACGTCGTGTCGCTCGCCGAGATCACGGCACCCGATCCGGCCGCCGACCCCTTGGGCACGGCGCAAATCCGCACGGCGCTCACCCAGACTATCGGCCAGGACATCGAACTGACGGTCGCCGCCGCCCTGCGGACGCAGGCCAAGCCCCTGGTGAACCGGACCATGCTGGACAGCATGGCCCAACCTTGAGCAGCGGCAACTTGAGCACCGACGCATGAACGCCTCTGCCTCGCCGTCCCAGGCCGCTTTCCGCACCGCGTATGACGCCGGGCGCGGCACGTTGATCTGGGCCACCGGGGTCGCCGACCTGGAAACGCCGGTTGCGGCCTACCTGAAGCTCGCCGCCGGGCGGGCGAACACGTTCCTGCTGGAAAGCATCGAGGGCGGCTCCGCCCGCAGCCGCTACTCGATCATCGGCATGGAGCCTGACCTGGTTTGGCGCTGCCGGGGCGGCCGGGCCGAAGTCAACCGGCACGCCCGCTCGGCCCCGCACGCCTATGCCGCCGACGCGCGCGCGCCGCTGGACAGCCTGCGGGCGCTGATCGCGGAGGCACAGCTCGACCTGCCGGAGCACCTGCCGCCAATGCTGGGCGGCCTGGTCGGCTACCTCGGCTACGACATGGTGCGCTTGATGGAGCGCCTGCCGGACAAGAACGCGGACGCGCTCGGCCTGCCCGACGCCATCCTGCTGCGCCCGACGCTGTTCGCCGTGTTCGACAACGTGGCCGACACGCTGACCCTGGCCGCGCCCATCTACCCGCAGCCTGGCGTGTCCGCCCAGCAGGCATGGGACATGGCGCAATCGGCGCTGGCCCAGGCGGACGCGGCGCTGTTGCGCCCCCTGCCCCACGCTGCCCCGCCCGTGGCGCTGCCGCCGCAGCCGGAGCCGGTGTCCAACATGACGCAGGCCGAGTTCATGGGCATTGTCGAGCGCATGAAGGAATACATCGTCGCCGGCGATGCGTTCCAGATCGTGCCGAGCCAACGCTTCTCCGTGCCGTTCGCACTGCCGCCGTTCTCCCTTTACCGTGCGCTCCGCCGCATCAACCCGGCGCCGTTCCTGTTCTTCCTCGACTTCGGCGGCTTCGCCGTGGTGGGCAGCAGCCCCGAGGTGCTGGTGCGGCTGCGCGACGAGGTCGTCACCATCCGCCCCCTTGCCGGCACCCGGCCCCGCGGCGCCACCCGTGCGGAGGACGAGCGGCTGGAAGCCGAGTTGCTGGCCGATCCCAAGGAGCGGGCGGAGCACCTGATGCTGCTCGACCTCGGCCGCAACGACGTGGGCCGCGTGGCCGAGTTGGGCAGCGTGCGGGTCGCTGAAAGCTTCCGCATCGAGCGGTTCAGCCACGTCATGCACATCTCCTCCACCGTCGAGGGCCGGCTCAAGCCGGGGCTTGAGGCGCTCGACGCGCTGATCGCCGGGTTCCCTGCAGGCACGCTGACCGGCGCGCCGAAGATCCGCGCCATGCAGATCATCGAGGAGTTGGAGCCGACCCGGCGCGGCATCTACGCCGGCTGCATCGGCTACTTCGCCGCCAACGGCACCATGGATACCTGCATCGGGCTGCGCACTGCCGTGGTGAAGGACGGCACGATGCACGTGCAGGCCGGCGGCGGCGTGGTGGCGGACAGCACGGCTCTCGGCGAATACGAGGAAACCCGGCACAAGTCCCGCGCCCTGTTCCGCGCCGCCGAAGAGGCGGTCCGCTTCGCCGCCCTGAAAGCCTGACCCATGCTCCCGCTATCCACGCTTTTGCTGATCGACAACTACGACAGTTTCACCTTCAATCTGGTGCATTTCCTGGGCGACCTCGGCGTGTCCTGCACCGTGCGGCGCAACGACAACCTTTCGGCGGCTGACGCGCTGGCCCTGATGCCCGCGGCCATCGTGCTTTCGCCCGGCCCCTGCACGCCGAACGAGGCGGGCGTCTGCCTCGACCTGATCGGTGCCGCCGCCGCTGAGAGCATCCCTGTGCTGGGCGTGTGCCTGGGGCATCAGGCCATCGGCCAGGCGTTCGGCGGCCAGGTGGTGCGGGCGGACCGTCCCATGCATGGCAAGCTCAGCCCGATCCGCCACGGCGGCACCGACGTGTTCGCGAAGCTGCCCAGCCCCTTCGAGGCCACGCGCTACCACAGCCTGGTCGTCGAGGCGGACACCATGCCCCCGGTGCTCGTGCCGACTGCCTGGACGGAGGACGGCGTCATCATGGGCCTGCGCCACCGCGACCTGCCGATCTTCGGCGTGCAGTTCCACCCGGAAAGCATCGCGTCGGAGCATGGGCATACGATCCTGGCGAATTTCCTGGCCCTCGCGCGTCGGCCTGCGCCTACCTGCGCCGCCTGACCGCCGCGCGGCATGGCCAGCCTCAAGCCTGTTCTCGCCCGGCTCGCCTCCGGTGCCACCTTGTCGGCCGAGGAAGCCGAGGCGGCATTCGACACCGTCATGTCCGGAGAGGCGACGCCCGCGCAGATCGCCGGCCTGCTGATGGCGATGCGGGTGCGGCGCGAAACGGTCGCGGAGCTGACCGGGGCGGTCCGCGCCATGCGCGCCCGCATGGCGTCGATGACGGCGCCCCCGGATGCGATCGATGTCTGCGGCACCGGCGGCGACAACGCCGGCACCCTCAACGTGTCCACGGCGGTGACGTTCGTGCTGGCCGGCTGCGGCGTGCCGGTCGCCAAGCATGGGAACCGCGCCCTGTCGTCCCAGACGGGCGGCGCCGACGTGCTGGCCGCGCTGGGCGTGAACGTGGACGTGGCGCTGGACCGCCTGCCGGACGTGCTGGCGGCGGCCGGGTGCGTGTTCCTGTTCGCGCCCCGGCACCACGCGGCGCTGCGCCACGCGGTCGGGCCGCGGGTGGAACTCGGCACGCGCACGATCTTCAACTTGCTGGGGCCGCTGGCCAACCCAGCCGGGGTGCGCCGGCAGTTGACCGGCGTCAACGACCCCGCCTGGCTGCGGCCAATGGCCGAAACCCTGCACGCGCTCGGCACCGAGCGCGCTTGGCTGGTGCACGGACAAGGGCTGGATGAATTGACCCTGGCCGGGAGAAGCCAGGTCGTGGCGCTGCATGACGGCGCGTACCGGGAGTTCAGCGTGGCGCCGGAAGACGCCGGGCTGGAACACTCGCCGATCGAGGCCATCCGCGGCGGCGACGCCGCAACGAACGCCGGCGCCTTGCGCGCGTTGCTGCACGGAGAGCTTGGGCCTTACCGCGATACCGTGTTGCTGAACGCGGCCGCCGGGCTGATCGTCGCCGGGGCGGCGCAGGATTTGCGGTCAGGCGCGGTGCGGGCGGCAGAGGCCATCGACAACGGCGCCGCCGCTGCTGCACTCGATAAACTGCGGCGAGCAACGGCTTGATGTCTATGGAGTGAGTGGAATGGACGTCGCAATTCCCGACACGTTGGCCCAGATCTGCGCGGAAACGCTGACCGAGGTGGAGCGCCGGCGTGCTGAAACGCCGGTCACGGCGCTCGCGAGCCGATTGCATCTGCGGCGCAATCCGACCCGCGGCTTCGGCCATGCCTTGAAGGAGGCCGTGGCCCGCGGCGGCTACGGCTTGATCGCCGAGATCAAGCGCGCATCGCCGTCCGCCGGGGTCATCCGTCCCGACTTCCACCCCTCGCTGCTGGCCCGGACCTATGCCGATGCCGGCGCCACCTGCCTGTCCGTGCTCACGGACGCCCCTTATTTCCAAGGCTCGCCCGACCACCTGAAGGTCGCCCGGGCCACGGTTCCGCTGCCGGTGCTGCGCAAGGATTTCATGCTTGACGCCTGGCAGGTTTATGAAAGCCGGCTAATGGGCGCCGACTGCATCCTGCTGATCATGGCAGCGCTCTCCGACCAGCAGGCGCGGGAATTGGAGGAACTGGCGCGGGCGCTGGACATGGACGTGCTGGTCGAGGTGCACAACCGGGCCGAACTGGACCGCGCCTTGGGGCTGCAAACGTCGCTGATCGGTATCAACCACAGGAATCTGAAGACGTTGCAGACCGACTTGCAGACTACGACTGAGCTTGCGCCGCACGTGCCCTCGGATCGGTTCCTCATCGCTGAGAGCGGCATCCGCAATCACGACGACGTCCGACGCTTGGCGGAGGCGGGGGCGTCTTGCTTCCTGGTCGGCGAAAGTCTGCTGCGTCAACCTGATGTCGGCGCCGCCACCCGCGCCCTGCTGGGCACCCCATCGTGATGTCGGGGCTGACGCACTTCGATGCAGAAGGCCGGGCCGTCATGGTCGATGTGTCCGACAAAGCCGAGACCGACCGAACCGCGACCGCGCGGGTCAGCGTGGCAATGCTGCCGGAAACGCTGCGGGTGATCCTGGCCGGCGAGGCCAAGAAGGGCGACGTGCTGGGCGTGGCGCGGCTGGCCGGCATCATGGCGGCGAAGCGCACGGCGGACCTCATCCCGCTTTGCCACCCGCTGCCGATCTCGGCGGTCGCGCTCGACCTCGGGCCATCGCCATCCGGCGACGGCATCGACATCGCCGCCACTGTCCGCACCACGGGCCGCACCGGGGTGGAGATGGAGGCGTTGACGGCCGCAAGCGTCGCGGCGCTGACGGTTTATGACATGTGCAAGGCGATTGACCGGGGCATGCGGATCGACGGGCTTCGCGTCGTGCACAAGGCGGGCGGCAAGTCCGGCGATTTCCGGCAAGGGTGAGGCGATGCTGTCGGTCGAGGAAGCCCGCGCCCGTATCGTCGGGCCGCTCCGTCCCACCCCGGCCGAAACCGTTTCCCTGCCGGAGGCTTGGGGCCGGGTGCTCGCCAGCCCCCTGCATGCCCGGCTGACCCAGCCGCCCGCCGACGTTTCGGCCATGGACGGCTATGCGCTGCGCGCGGCGGACGGCCGGGCCGGCGCACGGGTCGCGGTGGTCGGCCATGCCCCCGCGGGCCGGCCTTTTTCCGGCCTGGTCGCAGCGGGCGAGACCGTCCGGCTGTTCACCGGCAGCGTCGTGCCGGACGGCGCCGACTGCGTGCTGCCGCAGGAGGACGTGGACCGGGACGGCGACTGGGTCACGGTGCGGGAAGCGGCGCGGCCAGGGCGCCACATCCGCCGCGCCGGCCAGGACTTCCGCCATGGCGCCCCCTTGCTGCCGGCCGGCACCCGGCTGGGCGCGCGGGCCATCGGGCTGATCGCGGCGGCGAACCATCCCTGGGTCGCCGTCCACCGTCAGCCGCGCATCGCGATCCTCGCGACCGGCGACGAGATCGTGCTGCCGGGCGAGCCTTTGGCGGCGGGCGGCATCGTCAGTTCCAACGCGCACGCCCTGGCGGGGCTGGTCCGTGCCGGCGGCGGCATCCCGTCCGTGCTGCCCATCGCGCCGGATGACTCCGCGGCCATCGCCTCCGTCGCGGACCGCCTGTCCGGCATCGACCTCCTGCTGACCACGGGCGGCGCCAGCGTCGGCGAGCATGACCTGGTGCAGGCCAGCCTTGCGACCCGCGGCTTCACCCTTGATTTCTGGCGCATCGCGATGCGGCCGGGCAAGCCGTTGCTGTTTGGGCGACTTGGCGACGTGCCCGTGCTCGGGTTGCCCGGCAACCCGGTGTCGGCCTTTGTCTGCGCCTTCCTGTTCCTGTTGCCCGCGCTTAACCGGCTCGGCGGCCTGACAGACGATGCGTTGCGTCCGGTTGAGGCGCAATTGGCCGCGCCCGTGGCTGCGAACGACCATCGGGCCGATCATCTTCGGGCGGCCCTCTCGACGGACCCGGCCGGCACCCTGGTCGCCACGCCGTTTGCTCGGCAGGACTCGTCGCTGCTGCTGTTGCTGGCCAATGCCGGGTGCCTGATCCTCCGCGCGCCGCACGCGCCGGCGTTGCAGGCTGGGGCCACTGTGCCCGTGCTGCGTTTGGACCTGGGTGGCCTGTAGCGCCCTTGGTCACGGAAAACGTTGACAAGCGCCGGCGAACCAATATAGAACGAATCAGGTTGCCTTTTTGTTCTATGTGTGTTTTATTTTACCTGACGGCTTTATCGGGTACGAAAGAGCTTTGCCATGCTGACGCGCAAGCAGCACGAGTTGCTGACCTTCATTGATGCCCATCTCAAGGCGACCGGCTTCTCCCCCAGCTTCGAGGAGATGAAGGAAGCTTTGCAGCTTCGGTCCAAGTCCGGAATTCACCGGCTGATCTCGGCTTTGGAAGAGCGGGGCTTCCTGCGCCGGCGGCATCACCGTGCCCGTGCACTTGAGGTCACGCGGCTGCCGAACGAGGCCGGGCGGGAGCTTGCCGTCGTGGCGCCGACGCCGTTCGCGCCCAACGTCATCCGCGGGGACTTCTCGGGCCGCTTTCCGGCCGTGCGCGCGGCGAACGAGGCCGCGGCGGTGCACTTGCCGCTGTATGGCCGCATCGCCGCCGGGTTGCCGATCGAGGCCTTGCGGGATCAGGGCGCGCAGATCGAGGTTCCCCTCGCTTTGCTGGGCAACGGCGAGCACTACGCGCTTGAGGTCGCGGGAGACTCCATGGTCGAGGCGGGCATCCTCGACGGCGACACGGTGGTGATACGCAAGGGCGACGTGGCGGAGAATGGCCAGATCATCGTGGCCTTGATCGACGATGCGGAGGTCACGCTGAAGCGGCTGCGGCGTCGGGGTAACTCGGTCGCGCTGGAGCCAGCTAACCAGCGTCACGAGATCCGCATCTTCCCCGCCGACCGGGTCAAGGTGCAGGGCAGCCTGGTCGCGCTGCTGCGGCGCTACTGATTACTCGGTCGCTGCGGGCGGCAGTTCGTCCGGCGTTGCCATGGGAAGGTTTGGCACGGACCGGCGCGGCTTGGGCGGCCCCGGCACCCAGGGCCGGTCGCCGCGGTAGGCGCGGTCGGACAGGATGCGCGGGACG
>CAXSEX010000146.1:0-9731 GCA_964236415.1 uncultured Acetobacteraceae bacterium
GGCGGAGCCGCAGCCGACGCGCATGCGTTTCTCCGTTTGGCCGTTCACCACCGGCGGCTGCCCGGCCTGCACCACCATCGTGGCGCCGCCATCGACCGCCAGTTCCACCGCAGCCCCGTTGCACAGCGCCAGCATGGCCTCGCAGGTCGCGCGCCCCTCCTTCTTGGTGCCGCCGGTCAGGTGGTGCACGCCGCCCAGGGACAGCATCTGCGACCCGTACTCGTCGGTGGAGACGTGCCCCACCGGCTCGTCTTCGGCCCGCACCAGGGCGCGCTCCGGTCCGATATGCCGGTCGGTGTCGATCTTTACCTTGGCGCCGCAGTAGCTGAAGATGCCCTCGGTCACGACCGTGACCATGTCCAGGCCGTCAACGGTGGAAGACACGATGAACGGCGCCGGCTTGTAGTCGGGGTAGGTGGTGCCGGCGCCGATGGCGGTCACGAACTCCTGCGGCTCGCCCACCACCGTGCCGTCCCACTCCGCCGCGCCGAACCGGACGACCCGGCCGTTGCCGGCCACCGTGCGGCTCAGGATGACATGCGGGTCCACGCGCACCAGCGCGCCGCCTTGGTTGGCATAGCGGTCGCAGGCGCCGGCTTGGCCCGGCCGGATGACGCACATGACCGGGCAGGCATCGCAGCGGATGCGGTCGTCGGGGCCGATGGGGGCCGCGTCTGCGGGTGGGGTGCCAGTCACGGTTAGCTCCAAGGCGAGCCGCGGGACGGCTGGCTGTGTTTGTATGCGAATGGATGCTCCGCCTTGCGCGCCGGTGGTGTCAAGCATGGCCGGTTTTGGCAGCGTCTCGGTTTGAATGCCGGATTTCGACCCAAATCGACCGTTGAGCGGTCGAACGCCTCTCGCCAGAAGCAGACGATGCCAGCGTCCCGATCGGCGGTTTGCGCCTACCCGCAGTCGCTGCTTCCGCCGACAGTTGGTCGGGGCTGTGGGATTGCCGTTTTTCGGAACGGCTCGCTACGACGGCTTCATGGCTTGAATATCGGACACGGCGACAGGCCGCTTCGCAAGCGGTGCGGTCGCCACCATGGCGTCCACCAGGGCGATGCATTCGGCCTTTCCCGTCGCCAGCAACTCGCGGAACGACCGGACATGCGACATGGACCAGAGCATGGCCGCCACCACTGATACCGGGGAGCGGTCCATCAGCTTCTTTGTCCGGGGATAGACGGGATGGCCGAGTTCTTTGATCAGCCTGAAGCTTGCGTGGATGCCGTGCGCCAGCACGAGCGCCTCTCCCCACGACGCGCCGCCTCCGCGCCGCACGCCAGCCACCGACACGCTTTCGAACGCAACACAAAGCGGAACGTGGCAGCGAAGCCAGAGAGGCATGTCGCGTTCGAGGGTGGCGGGCAACCCGGCGGCGTTGAACACGTCGACCCAGCGTTGCTGGCTCATGAGGGTCTTCTGACCGGCAGCACCGATGGTCGCCTTGAGCTTGCCATCTCCGTCCAACGTCGCCTGAACAAAGTTCATGCCGAAAGCACAGCGCCCGACGCCGACCGCTTCTTGAAGGCGCTCCGGATCGAAGGTGTTGAACATGAATTGGATGCATCTGGCCGTGCTGCGCTGCAAGGCCGGAAGTACCGCATCCGTCTGGTGGGCCAGGAGCGTGACGATCACGAGGTCGTACGGCGTCTGCTCGTCGAGCACATCGGCCACGCGGACGCTTGCCCGCTCGCCCTTGACGTCGATGATCGCTTCGTCGCGTTGCAGTTGCTTCAGCCGGACGGAACCCGGCCGCGCGATGACGGTGACATCGTGGCGGCCGATGCGGGCCAGTTGAAAGGCGAATGTGCTGCCGATGTTCCCGACGCCGAGCACAGCAAGCCGAAGGGGCGAAGAGGGCGCGGGCATGGCCATGCCCAGGATCATGGGCTTGTTGCGAGAGGAATGAAAGCGCACCTGCGCGGCTGCTCTCCTTCCTTCTCCTGCCGAAAGCGGCCGGACCGCTCACCATCAGGATCTGACGTCCAAACTGGCCCACCACCCGCTCCGGCAAAGTGCTTGCATGTTTGTATGCAAACATTAGCGTTGCCGGGCAACAGGATAGGGAGCGGTGCAAGTGATACGGGAGGGGACGGTTGCGGAGCTGCAGCTCACGGTGAACGGCGCGCAGGTCACGCTTCCAATCGCCCGCGCCACGCCGCTGCTCTACGTCCTGCGCAACGACCTCCGCCTGAACGGGCCGAAGTTCGGCTGCGGCCTGGGCGAGTGCGGCGCCTGCGCCGTCTTGCTGGACGGCCGCGCCGCCCGGTCCTGCGTGGTGTCCGCGGGCGCGGCGGAGGGACGGGCGGTCACGACGCTGGAGGGCCTCGGGTCGAGCGCCGCGCCGCATCCGGTGCAGGCGGCGTTCATCGCCGAGCAGGCGGCGCAGTGCGGCTATTGCCTGAACGGCATGATCGTGACGGCCGTGGCCCTGCTGCGCTGCGTCCCGCACCCGACGGAGGCGGAAATCCGCGAGGCCCTGCGCTACAACCTGTGCCGCTGCGGCGCCCACGTCGAGATCCTCCGCGCCGTCCAGCGCGCGGCAGGACACGCCGCATGACGCCGCTGCCGTCCCTGAGCCAGTCGGCGCTGCTGCAAGCGCCGGGCACGCTGCTGGTGCTGCGCGGCGGCCCGGCGGCGGTGGCGCTGGAGGAGCCGGCGGCGGCCTCGCCCGAGCCGGGCGACCCGGACCTCCAGGTCTTCATCGCGGTGGCGGAGGACGGCAGCGTCACCGCGTTCAACGGCCATGTGGACCTCGGCACCGGCATCGCCACCGCCCTGTCGCAGATCGTCGCCGAAGAGCTGGACGTGCCCCTGCACCGGGTCACGACCGTGCTGGGCCACACCGGGCGCACGCCGAACCAGGGCGCCACCATCGCGAGCGAGACGATCCAGGTGGCCGCGGTCCCGCTGCGCCGGGCGGCAGCGACGGCCCGGCACGCATTGGTCGCCCGAGCGGCCGGGCTGCTGGACGCGGCGCCGGACACGCTCGCGGTCACGGACGGCGTCGTCGGCGTGCCCGGCGGCAACCGCCACGTCAGCTACGGCGAGCTGGTGGCGGGCCAACGCATCCGGCTGATTCTGGATGAAGACGCGGCGCTCAAGCCCGCGGCCGAGTACCGCATCGTTGGGCAATCGGCCGCCCGGATCGACATCCCGGCCAAGGCGACCGGCGAGTTCACCTACGTGCACGACGTGCGCGTGCCCGGGATGCTGCATGGCCGGGTGGTGCGCCCGCCCTACGCCGGCCTCGACGCCGGGCCGTTCGTCGGCAACAGCCTGCTCGCGGTGGACGAGGCGTCGGTGGCCGGTGTGCCCGGCCTGGTCGCGACCGTGGTGATCCGCGATTTCGTGGGCGTGGTGGCGGAGCGGGAGGAGCACGCAATCCAAGCCGCCCGGCAGCTCAAGGTGTCCTGGCGCGGCGGCGGCGCGCTGCCGGACCTGGAGCGCCCGGAGCAGGCCCTGCGCGCCCAGCCGTCCCGCCCGCGCGTGCTGCTGGACCGCGGCGACGTGGAGGGCGCGATGCGCGGTGCGGCCACGCCGATGCCGCGGACCTACGTGTGGCCCTACCAGATGCACGGCTCCATCGGGCCGTCCTGCGCGGTGGCCGACTACGGCGCAGAAGCATTGACGGTGTGGTCGGGCACGCAGAACCCGCACATGCTGCGCGCCGACCTGGCGCAGCTGCTGGACCTGCCCGACCACGGGATCGAGGTCATCCGGCACGAGGCCGCCGGCTGCTACGGCCGCAACTGCGCCGACGACGTGAGCGCGGACGCGGCGCTGCTGTCCCGCGCCGTCGGCCGTCCGGTGCGGGTGCAGCTGTCCCGCGAGCAGGAGCACGCCTGGGAACCAAAGGGCGCGGCGCAGGTCATGGACGTGCGCGGCGGGCTGGATGCCGCAGGCGGCGTGGCAGCTTACGACTTCGCCACCCGCTACCCGTCGAACGGCGCCCCCACCCTCGCTTTGCTGCTGACCGGGGTGCTCCCGCCGGTGCCCGAGGTGTTCGAGATGGGCGACCGCACGGCCATTCCGCCCTATGCCTACCCTGCCATGCGCGTCACGGTGCACGACATGGCGCCGGTGGTGCGGGCGTCCTGGCTGCGCGGCGTGTCGGCGCTGCCCAACAGCTTCGCCCACGAATCCTGGATCGACGAGTGCGCCACGGAAGCCCGCGCGGACCCGGTCGAGTACCGCCTGCGCCACCTGCCGGACGAGCGCGGCGCCGCCTTGGTGCGCGCGGTGGCGGAGCGGGCCGGGTGGACCCCGCGCTTCGCGCCGGGCAGCGGGGGCGGGGAGGGCGATCTGCTGCATGGCCGCGGCTTCGCCTACGCCGTGTATGTGCACGGGCGCTTCCCCGGCACCGCCGCCGCCTGGTCCGCCTGGGTCGCCGACGTGGCGGTGAACCGCCGCACCGGGGAGGTCGCCGTCACCAAGGTCACGGCCGGGCAGGACACCGGCCAGATGGTCAACCCGGCCGGGGTGCGCCACCAGATCCACGGCAACGTCATCCAGTCCACCAGCCGCGCCCTGGTCGAGCAGGTGCAGTTCGACCGAACCGCCGTGACCAGCCGCGAATGGGGCGCCTACCCCATCCTGACTTTTCCGCAGGTGCCGGTCATCGACGTGGTGCTGATGCCGCGGCAGGACATGGCGCCGCTCGGCGCGGGCGAGTCCGCCTCCGTCCCCAGCGCCGCCGCCATCGCCAACGCGGTGTTCGACGCGACTGGCGTGCGCTTCCGCGAGCTGCCGCTGACGCCGGAGCGGGTGCGCGCCGGGCTGGGCGCGGAGACCGCGCCGCCGGGGCCGGCGAAGCGGCGGCGATGGTGGGGCGTGCTGGCCGGGGCGTTTGCCGGAGCGGTGGGGATGGCGGCAGCCGTGCTGCCTTGGCGTCCGGCCTACGTGCCGGTGGCGCCCCCCGACCCGGCCGCTTTCTCTGCCGCCACGATTGAGCGCGGGCGCCAGTTGGCCGGCCTCGGCGCGTGCGCGGCGTGCCACACCGGGTCCGAGCTGGCGCGGTTCGGCGGCGGGCTGCCGCTCGACACGCCGTTCGGGCGCATCTGGTCCACCAACATCTCGCCCAGCCCCGAGGCCGGCATCGGCGCCTGGTCCTACCCGGCGTTCGAGCGCGCGATGCGGGACGGCGTCAGCCGCGACGGCCATCACCTGTACCCCGCGCACCCCTACACCTCCTTCGCCGGGGCCACCGACGCCGACTTGCAGGCGCTGTACGCCTTTCTGATGGCGCAGCCGGCCGTGGACGCCGCCCCGCCCGCGACCCGCCTTGCCTTCCCGTTCCGCATCCGCCCCTTGATGGCGGCGTGGAACGCCCTGTTCCTGCGGGCGCGCGAATGGCAGGCGGACCCGGCGCGCACGGCCGAATGGAACCGCGGCGCTTACCTCGTCGAAACGCTCGGCCATTGCAGCGCGTGCCACAGCCCGCGCAACGCCCTCGGCGCGGAGCGGGGCGGCGCGCACCTAGCCGGCGGAATGGCGGACGGGTGGGAAGCGCCGCCGCTCACCGCGGCGTCGCACGCCCCGGTGCCGTGGACGGCGGGGGCGCTCCACGACTACCTGCGCACGGGCGAGGCGGCAGCGCACGGCTCGGCCTCCGGGCCGATGGCGGCCGTGGTGGCCGGGCTGGCGGCGCTGCCGGATGCGGACATCCGGGCGATGGCCGCCTACCTCGCGTCGGTAGCCGGACAGGAGGGCGCAATCGACGAGGCGGCGCTGGCGCGTGCGGCCGAGGCGCGCAGCCCGGCGATGAGCATGACCAGCCTGGGGGACAGCACGGGCGCCCGGCTGTATGCCGGGGCGTGCGCCGCGTGCCACGAGGCGGGCGGCCTGGTGTCGCTGGCGTTGAACTCCAACCTGCACAGCGCGCGGCCCGACAACCTGGTCCAGGCGGTGCTGCACGGGGCCGCGGCGATGCGGACCGCGCCGGGCGCCATGCCTGCTTACGCCGACAGCCTGACCGACGCGCAGGTGGCGGACTTGGCGGCGCACCTGCGGGCGCGCTTCGCGCCGGGCAAGCCGGCCTGGACCGGGCTGGAGCGCACGGTGGCCAGGGTCCGCGGCGCGGGGCGCTGAGGCCGGCGCTATCCCACGACGGGCCGCTTGTCCTTGTGCAGCGCCTGGATAAAGGCGTCGTCCACATTCAGGTGCGCCTTGACCAGCGTGGGCGGCGTCAGGGCCAGCCATTGGGCCAACGAAAGGTCGGCGTAGCGCGGCGACTTGAACATCTCCAGGAAGCGCAGCCGGGTGCTGCCGGTGTTCTGGATGGTGTGGCCCATGGCGAAGGGCACGAAGCCCACGTCGCCGGCCTGGAAGTCGAAGGTGCGGGCGTCGCCGCCGCTGGCGAACACGGTCATGCGGCCGGTGCCCTCGATCCAGTACTGCCATTCCGCCGCGTTCGGGTGCCAATGCAGCTCCCGCATCCCGCCTGGCTCGACATCGACCAGCACCGCGGCAGTGGTGGAGATTGGAAAGTTGCTGCTGTCGGTGACGCGGACCGCGCCGGACGCGGTGCGTTGCGGCTCCTGCGCCGTCATGCGGTGGCTGAAGCTTTGCGGCACGGGGTTGCCGGACATCACGTCGCCTTGCAGCGCGCCGGGCAACGGGGCCGGGAAGATGTAGCGTTCCTTGGACGGGATGTTGGCCAGCGCCGCCTCCGGCACGCCGAAGTTGCGCGCCAGCACGTCGCGCGGCGTGTGCGCGAACCAGTCGGTCAGCAGGAAGGTGTTGTCCTCCGAGAACGACCCGTCGTCGAACACCAGCAGGAACTCGCACCCCTGCTCGCCCAGGCCCTGGATGCTGTGCGGGATGCCGGCGGGGAAGAACCACAAGTCCCCCTCGTTCACGTCGTCCGCGAAGGTGCGGCCGTCCTGGTCGATGGCGGTGATGCGGGCGGTGCCGGCGAGCATGTAGGCCCATTCGCTCGCCTTGTGCCAATGCAGCTCCCGCACGGCGCCGCGGTCCAGGCGCATGTTGACGCCGGCGATCCCGGTCGAGACCGGCAGCTCCCGCACCGTGGTTTCCCGTGCCCAGCCGCCGGGTTCGATCCGCATGTGGCTGTCGGCGAACGACCAGCGCAGGTTGGGCACCGTGCCGTGGTCGGTCTTCGGCGGGCTGGTCAGGTTGGGGTTCTCGGCCTGGCGGGCGTCGTTGCGAGGGCCGAGGATGTTCGCGCCCTCCGGCCCGCGCATCGGTTCCGGCGCGGCGTTGGCGCCAAGGGCGAGGGTCGTGCCGGCTGCGGCCAGGACCTTGCGGCGGAAGAACAGACCCATGGAGGCACCCTTGTCAGCGGTTGTCCCGATGGGAACGGGCCTGGGCGCGGCGCGGTTCCACGGGTGGCGCGGGAGCGCCGCCCCGTCAGGCCCGCCGCACCCCGGTGAACTGCACCAGGCCCTTGGACACGCCGAGGAGGTCCGACCGGTAGGCGGCCGGCTGGTAGTACGACCCCAGCGGCAGGTAGGGCACGTCCTGCAGGGCCTGCTCCTGCATCTTGCGGGCGAGCGCGCGCCCGTCGGTTTCGTCCTCCGCGAACAGCCACTCGTCGCGCAGCGCCTCCAGCTTCGGCAGGGTCGGCCAGCCGTTGTAGGCGTTCTCCCCGTTGCCGCGCATCAACTGGTGGCTGCCCGGCGTGCTCATGTCGTAGCCGCCGGAGAACGCCGCGAACATGTGCCAGCCGCCCTTCTCCGGCGGCTGCCGGCTGACCGAGCGCTGCACGGTGGTGCCCCAGTCGGTCGCGATCACGTCCACGTTCATGCCGAGCTTGCGGAGCATGTCGGCGCCGACCTCGGCGATGGCGTTGATGCGCGGCACGTCCGTCGGCTCCAGGTAGATGATCTTCTCGCCCTTGTAGCCGGCGGCGGCCAGCTCGCGCTTCAGGTCGGACACGCCGTGCTTGCCGCTCAGCGCCTCCATGCCGGCGTCGTTGGCGAGCGGCGTCCCGGGGGTGAACAGGCCGCATTGGCCGTCGAACGGGCCGTTGCCGCCGACGACCGCCTCCATGAACTCCCGCTGGTTCACCGCGCGCAGCACCGCCTGGCGGATGGCCGGGTTGTCGAAGGGCGGGAACAACTGGTTGAAGCGCAGGAAGCCGATCAGGCCCTTCGTTTCCACGACCTCGACCCGGAGCGCGCGGTTGGCTCCGAGCGACGGCACGAGGTCCATCAGCGGCTGCTCCACCCAATCGACCTCCCCGGCCCGGAGGGCAGCGACCTGGGTGGCCGGGTCGGGGGTGGTGATCCACTCCACGCGGTCGAAGTGCGCGACCCGCGGCCCGGCGCAGAAGCTCGGCACGCCGTCCCGCGGCACGTAGCCCTCGAACCGCGCGTAGGCGTTGCGGGCGCCGGGCACGCGCTCGGCGGCCAGGTAGCGGAACGGGCCGCTGCCGACGATCTCGGTCAACCGGGCGGTGGGGGGCGTTTGCGCCAGCCGCTCCGGCATGATCGCGGCAATCGTGTTGGTCGGGTGCGCCAGCGCGTCGGGCAAGAGGCGGAAGCGCCGCCGGAGCCGGAAGCGGATCGTCTTGTCGTCGGGCGCGGACAGCTCCGCCGTGGCCACCGCGAGCGCCTGGCCGAAGGCGTCGCCCACCCACCAGCGCCGGATGCTGGCCACCGCGTCCCGTGCCAGCACGGGGGTGCCGTCGTGGAACCGCAGCCCGTCGCGCAGCGTGAGGGTCCAGGTCAGCCCGTCCGGCTCGGTGGCATGGCCGGCCAGCATCTGCGGCTGCGCCACGCCCGCCTCGTCCATCGCGAACAGCGTGTCGTACACCATCAGGACGTGGTTGCGCGTGACGAAGGCGCTGACGGCCGGGTCAAGGAGGGCAAGGTCGGCGTAGGGCACGAAGCGCAGCGTGGTCGCGGCCTGCGCGCGCACGACGGCCGGGCGGGCCAGCCCGGCCGCCGCGCCCAATCCAGCTTGCAGCAGGGTTCGACGTTGCATGGCCATTCTCCGCTAGTCTTTCCTGATGCCCCAGAACAGGCTGAACGACCCGCGCGGGATGTTGCTGAGCGTGCGGCGGTAGGCGGTCGCCTGGAAGAACTGCCCGAGCGGGTAGTAAGGCGGGTTCTCCATGAAGCGGGCCTGGATGTCGCGGCCAATCCGCTGCTGGGTTTGCAGGTCTGCCGCGTCGAACCAGGAACTGCGCAGCGCCGCCATTCCCGGGTCGGTCGGCCAGCCGACGAAGCCCGTCCGGCCCACCGCGTTCAGCGACGGGTTCGAGCCGGGGTTCAGCAGGTCGTAGCCCGCCGTGTAGGTGCAATGCGCGTTCCAGCCACCCTTCTTCGGCAGCTCCTGGCTGTTGCGCCGGCCCATCACGGTGCCCCAGTCCAATGATTGGTAGTCGAGGTTGATGCCACATTTCCGGAACATGTCGGCGCTGACCTCGCACAGCGCGTTGACCGCGGGGAAGTCGGTCGCCGCCAGCATAACCACCTTCTCGCCGCGATACCCGGCGGCGGCGAGGTCCCGCTGCACCCGGCCGTAGTCGCGCGGCCCGGCGAACACGTCCAGCCCGGCGTCCGTCGCCAGCGGCGTGCCCGGCGTGAACACGCCGGCGGGCTGGTGCCACATCTGCGGGTCGGTGCCCGCCACCGCCGTCATGAAGTCCGCCTGGTCGATGGCACCGAGCAGCGCACGCTTCACCGCCGGGTTGTCGAACGGCGGATACAGGCTGTTGACCCGCAGGAAACCGATGTTGCCGGCCCGGTCGATGATCTCCG
>CAXSEX010000147.1:0-3871 GCA_964236415.1 uncultured Acetobacteraceae bacterium
CAGCAGGAGCTTCCGACCGTCGCCATGATCGGCGAGTTCTTCCCAGGCGACCCGCCGGGCATCGGCGCGCTGCTGGCGCCCATGGGCCTGGCGCCCGCGCCGCCACTGCCGTCCCGCGAGTGGCGCGACCTTTACGCCGCGCTGGACTGCCAGGTGGCCGCGGCGGCGCACCCGTTCTACACGGCGACGGTGCGGGAGTTCCGGGCCGCGGGCCGCCCGGTGGTGGGCAGCGCCCCCGTGGGCGTTGAAGGCACCACCGCGTGGCTCGAAGCCATCGGCGCCGCCGCCAACGTTCCCGCCGACCGCATCGACGCCGCCAAGGCGCGCGCCCTGCCGACCATCCGCGCGGCGCTCGACGCCAACCCGATCCGCGCCCGCGTCACCGTGTCCGGCTACGAAGGGTCCGAACTGCTGGTTGCGCGCCTGCTGATCGAGGCGGGCGCGGAGGTGCCCTATGTCGGCACCGCCTGCCCGCGCACCGAATGGAGCGACGCCGACCGCGAATGGCTGGAGGCACAGGGCACCTACGTCCAGTACCGCGCCTCGCTGGAGCAGGACCTGGCGGCGATGCTCGACGTGCGCCCGGACCTTGCCGTGGGCACGACGCCCTTGGTGCAGAAGGCCAAGGAGTTGGGCATCCCGGCGCTGTATTTCACCAACATGGTGTCCGCCCGGCCGCTGTTCGGCGCGGCCGGGGCCGGGGCGCTGGCCGGGATCGTTGCGGCGCAGATCGGCGGTGGGGCGCGGTTCAGCCGCATGGTCGAGTTCTTCGAAGGCGCCGGCACCGGCGAGGCGGCGGGCTACGGCTTCAACGGCGTGCCGCGGGAGCCGAAAGGGGCAAAGGACCGCTACCGCCGGGCGCGCGAGGCGCGGGCGCGGGCCAGCGAAGCGGTGGGGAGCTAGGCGATGCTGGTGCTCGACCATGACCGGGCCGGCGGCTACTGGGGCGCGGTCTATGCCTTCACCGCGATCCGCGGCCTGCGGGTGGTGATCGACGGCCCCGTGGGCTGCGAGAACCTGCCGGTGACGGCGGTGCTGCACTACACGGACGGCCTGCCGCCGCACGAGCTGCCCGTGGTCGTCACCGGGCTGTCCGAGGACAACCTGTCGATGGACGGCACGGAGGGCGCGCTGCGCCGGGCGGCGGCGACGGGCGACGTGGACATGCCGTCGGTCGTCGTGACCGGCAGCATCGCCGAGATGATCGGCGGCGGGGTGACGCCGGAGGGCAGCAACCTGCTCCGCTTCGTCCCGCGCACCATCGACGAGGACCAGTGGCAGGCGGCGGACCGGGCGATCTACTGGCTGTGGACTGAGTTCGGCGCGAAGCGGGCGAAGCCGAAGCCTCATGCCGCTCGCGCGCCCGGCGGGAAGCCGCGGGTCAATATCATCGGGCCGATCTACGGCACCTTCAACATGCCGTCCGACCTGGCCGAGATCCGCCGGCTCGTGGAAGGCGTGGGCTGCGAGATCAACCTGGTGTTCCCGCTGGGGGCGCACATCGAGGACGTGGCGCGCCTGCCGGACGCCGACGTGAACATCTGCCTGTACCGCGAGTTCGGCCGCCAGCTTTGCGAGGAGCTGGACCGCCCGTACCTGCAGGCGCCCATCGGCCTGTTCGCCACGACCAACTTCCTGCGCAAGCTCGGCGAGCTCGCGGGGATCGACCCCGAGCCGTTCATCGAGGCCGAGAAGCACACGACGATCAAGCCGGTCTGGGACCTGTGGCGCAGCGTCACCCAGGACTTCTTCGCGACCGCGAGCTTCGCCGTGGTGGCGACCGACACCTATGCCCGGGGCCTCCGCGGTTTCCTGGAAGGCGAGCTGGGCATCCCCTGCACCTTCAGCTTCAGCCGCACGGCAGGCGCCAAGCCCGACAACGCGGCCGTCCGCGCCGCCATGCGCAAGTCGCCGCCCTTCATCCTGTATGGTTCCTACAACGAGCGGATGTATGCGGCGGAGCAGGGCGCGCGCTGCATGTATATCCCGGCCTCCTTCCCCGGCGCCGTGGTCCGCCGGGCCACGGGCACGCCGTTCATGGGCTACGCGGGTGCCACCTACCTCGTCCAGGAATTCTGCAACGCCCTGTTCGACGCGCTGTTCCACATCCTGCCGCTCAGCACGGACATGGACCGGGTGGACCCCACGCCCGTGGCTGCCGCCGAGTGGAACGCCGGCCCTTGGGACGACAACGCGGTCGCGCTCCTGGACCAGCACGTCGAGGCCGAGCCGTTCCTGCTGCGCATCTCCGCCGCCAAGCAGGCGCGGGACCGGGTGGAGCAGGACGCGAAGCGGGCGCGGGAAGGCCGGGTCACGGCGGCCCGCGTCGAGCAGTCGCTGGCCGCGATGGCCGCGGGGCGGGCGGCGTGAGCGGGGCGGCATGAACGCCAAGCACGACATAGCTCGACGCCAAGCGTCCGGGCGCAAGACATCCGGCGGGCACTCTGCCCGCGGGACGGTGGCCGTGGCGTGCGCCACGGCGAAAACCCCGCCGCACGGGAGAAGTGCGGCCACAGCGGAGAAAGGAGGTTCCCATCATGTCTGATGTCAACATGCGGGCCAGTTCGAGTTCGGGCCTGACCGACTCGGAAGCGCGCGAGTTCCACAGCATCTTCGTGACCAGCTTCATCGTGTTCACGGTGATCGCGATCGTCGCGCATTTCCTGGTCTGGCAGTGGCGCCCGTGGCTGCCCGGGCCGAACGGCTACGGGGGGCAGCAGACGCTGCTGGACGGCGTGGCGTTCGCGAAATCGTTCCTGGCATAGGGGAGAAAGCCGATGTGGCGTGTATGGCTGCTGTTTGACCCGCGTCGCGTGCTGGTCGCCTTGTCCATTTTCCTGTTCGTGCTGGCGCTGCTGATCCACTTCATCCTGCTCAGCACGAGCCGGTTCAACTGGCTGGAAGGCCCCGTCCGGGGCGGCAACTCGGCCCAGCTGGCACCGCTGCCGCAGGCGGCGCCGCGATAACCCCAAGCCGTGGCAGTAGGCCGCGCCGGGCCATCCCGGCGCGGCCCACCGCCCGCCTGATGCCTCTGACCAAAGGGTTTCACCATGGCGATGCTCACGTTTGAGGAGAAATACCGCGTCCGCGGCGGCACCCTGGTCGGCGGCGACTTGTTCGATTTCTGGGTTGGCCCGTTCTACGTGGGCTTCTTCGGCGTCACCTCGATCTTCTTTTCGGCGCTTGGGACCGCGCTGATCATATACGGCGCGGCGCTCGGCGGCGATTGGAACATCTGGCGCATCAACATAGCGCCGCCGGATCTCCGCTACGGCCTGGGCTTCGCGCCGCTCAAGGAGGGCGGGCTGTGGCAGGTCATCACGATCTGCGCCATCGGCGCCTTCGTGTCCTGGGCGCTGCGCCAGGTGGAGATCGCGAAAAAGCTCGGCATGGGCTACCATGTCCCGTTCGCCTTCAGCGTGGCGATCTTCGCCTACGTTGCGCTGGTGGTGATCCGGCCGGTGCTGATGGGCGCCTGGGGCCACGGCTTCCCGTACGGCATCCTGAGCCACCTCGATTGGGTCAGCAACACCGGCTACCAATACCTGCACTTCCATTACAACCCGGCGCACATGCTGGCGATCACGTTCTTCTTCACCACGACGCTCGCCTTGTCGCTGCACGGCGCGCTGGTGCTGTCGGCGGCGAACCCGCCCAAGGGCCAGGCGGTGAAGACGGCCGAGCACGAGAACACGTTCTTCCGCGACACCATCGGCTGGTCCATCGGCACGCTGGGCATCCACCGGCTGGGCCTGTTCCTGGCGCTGTCCGCCGGGTTCTGGAGTGCCGTGTGCATCATCATCAGCGGCCCGTTCTGGACCCGCGGCTGGCCGGAATGGTGGGGCTGGTGGCTCAACCTGCCGATCTGGCG
>CAXSEX010000147.1:3971-9670 GCA_964236415.1 uncultured Acetobacteraceae bacterium
GGACCCGCGGCTGGCCGGAATGGTGGGGCTGGTGGCTCAACCTGCCGATCTGGCGGTAACGAGGGGAAGGGAGAGAAACCATGGCCGAGTACCAGAACCTGTTCACCCGCGTCCAGGTCCGCGGACCCGTTTACGCCGGGGTGCCCGTCACCGGCACCAGTTGGACCCGGTCCGGCAAGCCGTTCTACATCCACCTGTTCGGCGTGCTGGGCGACGCGCAGGTCGGCCCGCTTTACCTCGGCATCACCGGCATCGCCTCGCTCATATGCGGCTTCATCGCGTTCGAGATCATCGGCCTCAACATGTTCGCGTCGGTGAACTGGAACCCCGTGCAGTTCATCCGCCAACTGCCGTGGCTGGCGCTGGAGCCGCCGGCGCCGGGCTACGGCCTGCGCCTGCCGCCGCTTGCGGAGGGCGGGTGGTGGCTGATGGCCGGGTTCTTCCTCACGGCGTCCATCTTCCTGTGGTGGACGCGGGTCTACCTTCGGGCAAGGGCGCTCGGCATGGGAAGCCATGTCGCCTGGGCCTTCGCGTCGGCCATCTGGCTCTACCTGGTGCTCGGCTTCATCCGGCCGCTGCTGATGGGAAGCTGGGGGGAGGCGGTGCCGTTCGGCATCTTCCCGCACCTGGACTGGACGGCGGCGTTCTCCATCCGCTACGGCAACCTGTTCTACAACCCGTTCCACATGCTTTCCATCGTGTTCCTCTACGGCTCGACCCTGCTGTTCGCCATGCACGGCGCGACCGTGCTCGCCATCAGCCGCTTCGGCGGCGAGCGCGAGCTGGAGCAGATCATCGACCGCGGCACCGCGTTCGAGCGGGGCACGCTGTTCTGGCGCTGGACCATGGGCTGGGCCGCTTCGGCCGAGAGCATCCACCGTTGGGCATGGTGGTTCGCCGTGCTCACCCCGCTGACCGGCGGCATCGGCATCCTGCTGACCGGCACCGTTGTGGACAACTGGTTCCTGTGGGGCGTAAAGCACGGCATCGCGCCCAGCTACCCGCCCGTTTGGGGCCAGGTCGTTGACCCGGCGCTGACGCAAGGAGCCATTCGATGATCCCCGGCATGAGGCTTGGCTTGGGCCTGGTCGGCGCGGTCGGCGCGGCCCTGCTCGGGATCGCCATGATCTCCGAGTTCCAGGCGCCGCCCATTGAATCCGTGCAGCGCGGCTTCCGCGGCGTGGCGATGGAGACGAACTACAACGAGAAGGACCTCGTCGGGTACCTGGCCAAGAACAAGGTGCCGGCGTCGCTGCCGAACGTTCCCGCGTCCGGGCCGAAGGCGGGGGTGGTCTACAAGAACGTGCAGGTGCTGGGCGACCTCAGCGTCGGCCAGTTCACCCGTCTCATGGTGTCGCTGACCAACTGGGTGGCGCCAAAGCAGGGCTGCGCCTATTGCCACAACACCGCCAACATGTCCGAGGACAACCTTTACACCAAGATCGTGTCCCGGCGCATGATCCAGATGACGCAGAACATCAACGCCAACTGGCAGCCGCACGTCCAGCAGACCGGCGTGACCTGCTACACCTGCCACCGCGGCAACCCCATCCCGAGCAACGTCTGGTTCAACGATCCCGGCCCGGCAACGCCGAGGGGCAACATGATCTCGGCGGGGCCGTCCACAGGCAAGAACATCGTCGCCAGGAACGCGGACAATGACTCGCTGCCCTTCGACCCGTTCACCCCGTACTTGGAACGGGACTACCCGATCCGCGTGCAGGGCACCCAGGCGCTGCCCGGCGACAACCGGCACTCGATCAAGGAGGCCGAGTGGACCTGGGCGCTGATGATGCACTTCTCCCAGTCGCTCGGCGTGAACTGCACCTATTGCCACAACAGCCGTTCCTTCAGCGACTGGGGGCAGAGCACGCCGCAGCGCGTGTCGGCCTGGTATGGCATCCGGATGGTGCGGGACCTCAACAACAACTACCTGAAGTCACTGACCAACGCTTGGCCGGCCAACCGGCTGGGCACCGAGGGCGATGCGCCCAAGCTTGCCTGCGCCACCTGCCACCAAGGCGTCTTCAAGCCGCTTTACGGCGTCAGCATGCTGAAGGATTTCCCGGAGTTGGCGCATCCCGGCGGGGCGGGGGTGGCTTACCTCAACGCATCCTGGACGCCGCCGGGCGGCGCCATGGACCGGGCCGTGCCCGGGGACCAAGGAAAAGCCCCCGAATAGGACTGGGGGCGCGGCCAACGCGGCCGCGCCCCGTCCGCCCTGCCTTGCTGGCCTTCGATCCCTCCCCATCATATCTGTTGCGCGCGGAAAGCGTCGCCGTGCGGGTTGCGATGCACGGTCCGTTGTGCGACCGCTTCGGCGGGAACTGGTTTTCACGGGGGGCAGGGGTCGCGTATGGACAGCATGGAAGTCAACAAGGCGGTTGCCGCGTTCCTGATCGCGGGCATCGCCTTCATGGGATCCGGGCTGATTAGCGACGCCTTGGTGCATCCGAAAGCCATCAAGGGCACGGCGATCAAGGTTGACCTACCCAGCGAGCAGACCGCCGCCGCGGCGCCGGCCGAGGCGGAGCCGCCAGTTGCCGTCCTGCTCGCCTCCGCTGACCCGGGCCGCGGCGAGGCGGGCGTCAAGAGTGCCGGCTGCGTCGCGTGCCACAGCTTCAACGAGGGCGGCAAGGCCGGCGTCGGCCCGAACCTTTACGGCGTCGTCGGCGCCCCGCACGGCCACATGGAGGGCTATGCCTATTCGGCGGCGATCAAGGGCAAGGAAGGCCCCTGGACCTATGACGAACTGAACGAGTGGCTGAAGAAGCCCAGCGCCTACGCTCCCGGCACCAAGATGAGCTATGCCGGCTTGTCGGACCCGAAGAAGCGGGCGGACATCATCGATTACCTGCACTCCCTGGCCAAGGACCCGGTGCCTTTCCCGGCCGCCCCGGCGCAGAAGGCCGACGCCGCCCCGCCCAAGGCCGTCGCCAATGCCTCGCTTCCGGCGTCTGGCGGCGCTCCGACCGCCGGGCCGGACGCCACCGTCCTGCTGGCCTCCGCCAGCCCGGATGCCGGCAAGGCCGACACGACCAAGCTGGGCTGCATCGCCTGCCACAGCTTCACCGAGGGCGGCAGGAACGGCGTGGGACCCAACCTTTACGGCGTGGTGGGCGCGCCGCGTGCGCACCACGAAGGCTACGCCTATTCTGCCGCGTTGAAGGGCAAGGAAGGCGCCTGGACCTACGCGGATCTGGACAAGTGGCTGCTCAAGCCGAGCGCCTACGCGCCCGGCACCAAGATGAGCTTCGCCGGCATCGCCGACCCCAAGGTGCGGGCGGACGTGATCGCCTACCTCCGCTCGCTGTCGGCCAGCCCGGAGCCGCTGCCCACGGCCGACGCGGCCAAGCAGCCGGGCTGACGCACCGGCGCGGTTGGCGCTTGGCACGGCTGCATCACGGCATGGGCGCCGTTCGGCGGGTGAAGCGTCACGCGGCGGGGGTGACCAGCCGGATGGAGAACCATGCTGCCTGAGGGCGTCGAGATCGTGGAGGTCAGCCCGCGTGACGGGTTGCAGAACGAGGGCCGCCCGGTCGGCACCGCCGACAAGCTGCGCCTGATCGAAAGCTTGATCCGCGCCGGCGTGCGCCGCATCGAGGCGACGAGCTTCGTCCACCCGGCCCGCGTGCCGCAGATGGCGGATGCGGAGGCGGTGATGGCGGGCCTCCTGCGCGCGCCTGGCGTGGTCGTCTCGGGCCTCGTGCTCAATCGCCGGGGTGCCGAGCGCGCCATCGCTGCCGGGTGCGACGAGCTGACCTTCACCGTCTGCGCCAGCGAGGCGTTCGGCCAGCGCAACCAGGGCCAAACCATCGAGCAGGGCTTGCTGGCCTGGGCCGAGGTTTCGGCCATGGCCCGCGCCGCCGGGCGCCGCGCCACCGCCGTGATCGCCACCGCTTTCGGCTGCCCGTTCGAGGGCGCGGTGGACCCGGCCCGCGTGGAGGACATGGTCCGCCAGGTCCTGCGGTCCGGCCCGGCGGAGATCGGCTTGGCCGACACCATCGGCGTCGGCACGCCGCGGCAGGTCATGGACCTGTTCGGGCGGCTGCGGGCGGCCATCGCCGCGTCCGGGACGGTGCGGCCTGCGATGCGGGCGCATTTCCACAACACGCGCAACACCGGCTACGCCAATGCCTACGCGGCGCTGCTGGCCGGGGCCACGGTGCTGGACAGCAGCGCGGGCGGCATCGGCGGCTGCCCCTTCGCGCCGCGCGCCACCGGCAACATCGCGACCGAGGACCTGCTTTACCTGCTGGACGGCCTGGGGGTGCGCCACGGCATCGAGCGCGGGGCGGTGGCGGCGCTCGACCCGTGGCTGGCGGAAGTGCTGGGCCATGCGGTGCCGGGCCAACTCGGCAAGACGGACGCCTGGCCCCCGGCGGCGTAGGTTTTCGGGGCTGCGGCACGCGGATTGCACGAACCCGCAGGTCACCATGCTGGAACGGAGAGCGCAGTTTCATGGCCCAACACCGCGTCGCCGCAACGCCCGAAACCATCCGCTGGGGCACCTTCAGCGCTGCCTACCCGCCCGTGCTCACGGTAGGGAGCGGCGACACGGTGGTGCTGGAGTGCGTCACCGGCGCGCCGGACGTGATGCCGCCGGACGGCTCCGGCATGGTGGTGCCGCCGGCGCTTGCCGCCATCCACGCCGCCGACCCGCCCCGGCTCGGCCCGCACCTCCTGACCGGCCCGGTCGCGGTTGCCGGGGCCGAACCGGGCGACACGCTGGAAGTGCGCATCGAGAAGATCGAGTTGGGCGCCGATTGGGGGTTCTGCGGGCACCGGCCGCTCGCCGGCACGCTGCCGGAGGACTTCCCGCACCGCTTCCTCAGCCACATCGCCATCGACCGCGCCGCCGGCACCTGCCGGCTGCCCTGGGGCACCGAGCTTCCGCTGTCGCCGTTCTTCGGCGTGATGGGCGTGGCGCCGCCGCCCGCCTACGGCGCGATCTCCACTAAGGAGCCGCGGGAGCACGGCGGCAACCTGGACAACAAGGAGGTGGGCGCCGGGTCCACGCTGTTCCTGCCGGTCTGGGTGCCCGGCGCCAACTTCTCCGCAGGCGACGGCCACGGCGTCCAAGGGGACGGCGAGGTCTGCATCAACGCGCTGGAAACCTGCCTGACCGGCACGTTCACCTTCGTGCTGCACAAGGCGGGGGCAGGGGCCGCGCCGCTCCGCTTCCCGCGGGCGGAGACGCCTACGCACTACATCGCGATGGGGCTGAACGAGGACCTGGACCTGGCGATGAAGCAGGCGCTGCGGGAGATGATCGCCTTCATCTGCGCCCGGTCCAGCCTGTCGCCGGACCAGGCCTACCAGTTCTGCTCGCTGGCGGTGGACTTCCACGTGACGCAGACGGTGAATGGTGAGAAGGGGGTGCATGGCCTGCTGCGTAAGGGTCTGTTATTCTAGCCGAGTTATCCACAACTGTTTGCGCTAGGTTAACATTTTCCGCCTATCCCTCGCCAACCCGCCGCCCTATCATCCGTTGCGTAGATGAACGGTTAGGAGGCCCGGAATGGATTGGAACGAGGAGACGATCGCCTGCCTGCGCCAGTTCTGGCAGGATGGCCATTCCACGGCCGAGATCGGCCGGCGCATGGGCATCACCAAGAACGCGGTGGTCGGCAAGGCGCACCACTTGACGCTGGCGCCCCGCCCGTCGCCGATCCGGCGGGACCTGCCGGCGGGCCATG
>CAXSEX010000148.1:0-6400 GCA_964236415.1 uncultured Acetobacteraceae bacterium
CTCGGCCTGCAACTCGACCAGCACGGGTCCCGGCCGGGTGATCGGCACGTCGATGGGGACCTCCTGGCCGACCGGCACGGCGCGGACCTGCGGCGCCTCGCCGTCGCGGCGCAGGGTCAGGCGCGCGGTGCCGGAGGGGCGGGCCACCCCCAGGTCGTCCACCGCGACCCGGATCGTCACGTTGTGGCCGACCAGGCCGAAGGACGGCGCTTCCACGATCCGCAGCCGGCGGTCCGTTTCCTCGCCGCGCGCCGGGATCAGGACGTGCAGCGGCGCCGGCAGCGCGCCCGCGGGCATGTCGTGCACCTGCCCGTCGGTCAGCGCCACGATGCCGGCCAGGCGCGACTGCGGCACGTCCGCCAGCGCCCGGTTCACCGCGGCGAACAGCTGGGTCCCGTCGTGGCCGCCCTCCGGCACCACGACCGTGCGCAGCTCCAGGTCCGGCATCCGGGCGGCTTGCCCGGCCAGCGCGGCGCGCGCGGCGTCGCGCAGCGCGGCCCGGCTGCCCACCTGCATGGACGCCGTCTCGTCCACCACCATCAGGCCGATGTCGGGCAGGGTGTCCCGTGACTCCTGCACCAGCCGCGGCCCGGCCAGCCACAGCAGCAGCACGCCGAAGGCCAAGGCCCGCCACGCAGCGCCACGCGCCCGGCGCAACACCGCCGGCAGCAGCGCCAGGACGCACAGCCCGGCCAGCGCCGCAAAGGCCGCCCAAGGCAGCGCCGGGTCGAAGCGCAGCGCGGCGTAGGCCTGCTCGAATCTCATTGGCCCAGGCGCTCCAGGATGGCCGGGACGTGGACCTGGTCGCCTTTGTAGTTCCCGGTCAGCGCATACATCACGAGGTTGACCCCGAAGCGGTAGGCCAGCGTGCGCTGCCGCGTGCCGCCGGGGATGGTGGCATAAGGGTTGCGGCCCGCCGCGTCCACGGCCCAGGCGGCGGCCCAGTCATGGCCGCCGATGATCACCGGGCTGACGCTGTCGTTGCTGCGGTCCTGGTCGCGTTGCACCCAGACCGTGTCGCCCGCGAACCGCCCGGGGAACTCCTGCAGCAGGTAGAACGAACGCGCCAGCACATGGTCGCCCGTGAGCGGCGCGAGCGGCGGCACCGCGAGGCCCTGCGCGGCGCGGCGCAGCGCGGCCTCGGCGCCCGGCGCGAAGCCCTCGCCGCTGCCGCCGTCGCGCGTGTCGATCAGGATGATGCCGCCGCGGCTGGTGTAATCGTTGAGCGCCGCGATGGCCTCCGGGGACAGGTTGGCGTTGGCGACCACCGGCCAGTACAGCAAGGGGTAGAACGACAGGTCGTCCTGTCCGGGCACGATGGCGGACGGGTCGGCGAGGCTGGCCGCGGTGCGCCGGTTCACGTAGGCCGACAAGCCCAGCAGCCCCGCCCGCGACACGCCGTCCACCTGCGCGTCCCCCGTCACCACGTAGGCCAGGCGCGTCGCCAGCGCCGGCAAGTCCTCCGCCCGTGCCGGCACCGCCAGGAGCAACAATACGCTCACGGTCGCCGCCCCCAAGCGCAGCAGGCCGCGCAGCCAAAGCGAAAGCAGCAGGTCGAGCGCCAGCAGGCCCACCGCGACCGCGAGCAGCGCCGGGCCGAGCGCCCGCTCCCGCGCCATGCCCGACAGCGGCGTCAGGGACGCGCCCGGCACCGGCGCCGCCGCGGCCAACTCCGGCAGCGCAGCCCCAAGGCTGAGCGCGCGCCGGCCGCTTTCCGGCCCGTACGTGCCGGGCGGGTGCCGGGGCGAGACGGTGGGCTTCGCCAACTCGGCGGCGGTCAGCCCGATGGCGGCCGGCGGCGGCGCGCCCAGCACGCCGAAGCCGTCCAGCGCCTCCGCAGGGGCAAGCACGGCGTCGTCCGGCGTCCCAGCCACGCCGGCGGACAGGTCCACCAGGCGGCGCAGCATGTCCACGAACAGCCCGGACAGCGGCAGGTTGGACCAGTCCGCGTTGGCCGTCACATGGAACAGCACCACCCGCCCGGCGCCGCGCGAGGCCGCCGTCACCAGCGGCGTGCCGTCCGCCAGCAGCGCCCAACTCCGCTCCGCCAGCTGGGCCGAGGGTTCCGCCAGCACCTGGCGCGTCACCAGCACCTCCTCCGGAACCTCCAGCCCGGTGAACGGAGAGGCGGCGGGGAAGCGGGCCAGCGGCGCCGGCTGGCTCCAGGACAGCGCGCCGCCCAGCTGCCGGTCGCCCGCCAGCAGCCGCACCGGCAGCAACGGGTCATGCCACGCCGGGTCGCCGCTCGCTTCCGCCATGCGCGGCCCGGCGAAGCGCACCAGCAGCCCGCCCGCCTCCACCCAGCGTTCCAGCGCCGCCGCGTCCGGCCCATCGAGCGGCAGGTCGGCCAGCACCAGCACGGACACGTCGCGCGACAGCAGCGCGGCCAGGTTGCCTTCGCGCAACTCGGTGGTGAGGGCCAACGCCCGGCGCACGTAGAACAGCGGCCCGATCAGCGGCGTGTCGGCCCCTTCCTCCGCCGCCAGCAGGCCCACGGGGCGCCGCCGCCACCGCTCGTCCAGCAGCGCCACGGTTCCGGCCCCGGCCGCGCCGTCCAGCACCAGGCGGGCCAACTGGTTGCGCAGTTCCGGCGGCAGCAGGATCGGAAGCTCCGCCGACGCCGCCCCGGCGGGGATCGTGCCCTCCACCCGCGCCAGGGTGCGGCCGTCGCCGGTCTGCGCCAGCACGGCGACCGGGCGCTCCGCCGGCTGCGGCAGGGCGGACACGCGGGCGACCAGGCGTCCGGCCTCGGCCTGCGGCGGCCGGGCCAGGCGGACGGGCGAGGGGTCCGGGCGGATTTCGCTCACCGGGCCGATGCCGGCGAGGGCCTGCCCGAAGGCCGCGTCCCCGCCCGCCGCAACCCCGTCCGCGACGTAGGCGACCGTTCCCGCCGTGGCGCCGCCCAGCGCCGCCGCCGCTGACGCGCGGTCGGGCGGCCAGGGCTTCGGGCGCAGCGCGGCCAGGCGGGCGCGCAGGTCGGGCACGGGCATGGCGGGCAGCAGCCGGGGCGCCCCGTCGGCCTCCGTCCGCGCCGTGGTCAGCAGCGCCGCCGGACGCCCGGTGCGCTCCGCGCGGTCCAGCACGGCACCCGCCGCCTGCATCCGCGCCGTCCAGTCCGCCGCCGCCGCCCAGCCGTCGTCGATCACCAGCAGCAGCGGCCCGCTGCCCGGCAGCCCGCCCGCCGCGTCCAGGATCGGCCCGGCCAGGCCGATGATCACCAGCGCCGCCGCCAGCAGCCGCAGCGCCAGCAGCCACCACGGCGTGCGGGACGCGGTGTGCTCCTCCGCACGCAGGCCCGCCAGCAGGCGGATCGCCGGGAAGCTCTGCAAACGCGGCGAGGGCGGGGTGACGCGCAGCAGCCACCACAGGAGCGGCAAGGCAACCAGGCCGAGCAGCAGCCAAGGAGCGGCGAAGATCAAGCGGGACTCATCGCGGTGTATAGGCCAAGCAGTGCTGCCTCCGGCGGGTGGTCGGTGCGGTGCACGCCGAAGCTCCACCCGGCGGTGAAGCACAGGTCGGCCAGGCCGCGCTGCTGCTTCGCCAAAGCCTCCGCGTAGCCGGTGCGGATGCCCTCGACGCGGGGCACCACCGCGTCACTCTCCTGCTTCAAGCCGCGGAAGCGGACACGGCCGGTGTAGGGCAGCAGCGCCTCCGCCGGGTCCAGCACCTGCATTAGGTGGCCGGACACCGGAAGGGCGGCGAGGCCCGCGACCACCGACCGGATGTCTTCAAGTGGCGAAAGGAAGTCGCCGATCAGCACCACGGAGGCATTGCGCGGCACCGGCGCCGCGTCCGGCATCCCGCCGCCCGCGGGCAGTTCCGCCAGCGCGTCGGCCAGGCCGTCCAGCGCCGCGCGCCCGCCGCGCAGCCGGGCCGGGCCGCCCAGCAGCCGCACCCGCTCGCCGCCGCGCAGCAGCAGGGCGCCGAGCGCGAGCAGCAGCAGCTCGGCCCGCTCGCGCTTCTCCGGCACCGCCGCGCCGGAGCGCCAGGCCATGCTGGGGGAGCCGTCGCGCCACAGGAACACGGACTGCGCCGCTTCCCACTCGGTTTCCCGGACGAATGCGCGGTCGGACTTGCCGCTGGCGCGCCAGTCGATGCGGGTTTGCGCGTCGCCGGGCAGGAAGGGGCGGTACTGCCAGAAGCTGTCGCCCTGGCCGACGCGCCGCCGCCCGTGGACGCCCTGGGCTACCGTCGCCGCCACCCGCTGCGCCGCCACCAGCAGCGGCGGCAGCCGGGACCCCAGCGACTCCGCCCGGCGGGCCTGCCCTGCGGCCAAGACCGATCTCATGGCGCGGGCTGCATCGGCTCAGACCACCTGGCCGACCAGGCCGTCGATCACGTCGGGCAGGCCGACCCCCTCCGCCCGCGCCGAGAAGTTCAGCGCCATGCGGTGCCGCAGCACCGGCGGGGCGAGTGCCGCCACGTCGTCCAGGCTGGGGGACAGCCGGCCGTCCAGCACGGCGCGGGCGCGGCAGGCCAGCATCAGGGACTGCGCGGCGCGCGGCCCGGGACCCCAGGCGACGTGGCGGCGCACCGCGTCGATGCCGGTGGTCTCCGGCCGGCCGCCGCGCACCAGGCTCAGGATGGCGTCCACCACAGTCTCCCCCACCGGCACCCGGCGGATCAGCGTTTGCGCGGCCATCAGCTCCTCCGCCGTCAGCACCGGGCGCGCGCGCGCCGTCGCCGCCCCCGTGGTGGCCAGCAGCATGGTGCGCTCCGCTTCCAGGTTCGGATAGCCCACATCCACTTGCAGCAGGAAGCGGTCAAGCTGCGCCTCCGGCAGCGGGTAGGTGCCTTCCTGCTCCAGCGGGTTCTGCGTCGCGAGGACGTGGAACGGCCGGGGCAGCGGGTGATCGACGCCGCCATACGCCACCCGGCCCTCCTGCATGGCTTGCAGCAGGGCGGACTGGGTGCGCGGGCTGGCGCGGTTGATCTCGTCGGCCATCAGCAGCTGGCAGAACACCGGGCCGGGCACGAAGCGGAAGCTTCGCCGGCCCTGCTGGTCATCGTCCAGCACCTCGCTGCCGGTGATGTCGGCGGGCATCAGGTCCGGGGTGAACTGCACCCGCTTGGGCTGCAGGCCGAGCACGGTGCCGAGCGTGTCCACCAAGAGCGTCTTGCCGAGGCCGGGCACGCCGACCAGGAGCGCGTGCCCGCCGGACAGCAGGGTGACCAGCACCTCCTCGACCACGGACTCCTGGCCGAAGATGACCCGGCCGATCTCCGCCCGCGCCGTCGCCGCGCGGGCGCCGAGCGCCTCGATCTCGCCCGCCAAACCCTGTGTGTCGCTTATCGGCAACGTCGAGTCCTCCAAGGAATGGCCGCTACGTGGCCCCCCATGATCTGCCCATGCCGGGGCTTTCATCAACAGGGGGAGGCTACCTATATCGCGCAGGGCAACAGACGCAGGGCGTTGCCCGGAGACGCAGACGTGAACGATGCCATGCCCGAGCGGCAAACAGCTAGACATGAAAACTTTTCGCCCCGGGTCGTTGCCTGCCCGGGCGCCGCGCCAGGTGCTGTCAAAGCGGCCCGCCCCCGCCCGCCGCGGGTCGAGTGCGGCGACCTGCCGTTCCTGATCAAGCGCGACGGCACCTGGCTGTATCGCGGCAGCCCGATCGGCCGCAAGGAGCTGGTCTGCCTGTTCAGCAGCGTGCTGAAACGCAGCGCGGACGGGGATTACTGGCTGGAAACCCCCGTTGAGCGCGGGCGCATCCAGGTCGAGGACACGCCCTGGCTTGCCGTGGAAATGGACTGGACCGGCAACGGCCGGGACCAGGTGCTGTCCTTCCGCACCAACGTGGATCAGGTCGTGGCCGCGGGCGCGGAGCACCCGATCCGGGTGAAACACGATTGCTTGACCCGCGAGCCGACCCCCTACATCACGGTCCGGACCTCCGACGGCGTGGCGCTTGAGGCCCGGATCGGCCGTGCCGTGTATTACGAGCTGGTGGCGCTGGCCGTGCCTGGGACCGTCGCGGGCCGCCGCGTGCTGGGCGTGTGGAGCCAGGGGCAGTTCTTCTCGCTGGGCGACCTGCCGCACGGCACCGATTGCGATTGCGAGGCGTGAGCTGGACCTCCTCACGCTGCGGGAGCGCCTGGTTGTTCTCCCGGACGCCATCGCCGCCCTCGCCACCTCCGACGACGCGCAGGACCTGAGCCGCGGCCCGGCGACGCCGGCGGCGGTGCTGGTGCCGGTCGTGCATGGGGCGCAGCCCGGCATCCTGCTGACCAAGCGCGCGGCGAAACTCCGGTCCCACGCCGGGCAGGTCGCGTTCCCCGGCGGCCGGGTGGAGCGCACCGACGCTTCCATCGAGGCAGCCGCGCTGCGCGAGGCGGAAGAGGAGATCGGCCTGCGCGCCCGGGACGTGGAGCTTGTGGGGCGGCTGCCGGACTACCT
>CAXSEX010000148.1:6410-9648 GCA_964236415.1 uncultured Acetobacteraceae bacterium
TCGCTGAGCGAACTTCTGAACATTCCACGCGACGATTTGCTGCCGCTCGCGGACGTCGACGCGCACCGGATCGAGCGCTTCGTTTCCGGCACCGGCTTCCGCATTTCCCCGGTGCTGGGCCTGTTGCCGGACGGCCTGGCGCTGATGCCTTCGGAAGCGGAGGTCGAGGCGATCTTCACCCTGCCGCTGTCCGTCCTGCTTGACCCTGCGGCACCCGAGCGCCGGCGCGCGGAGTTCCGCGGCCGGATGCGGGAGTTCTGGGTGTGGCCGCATCCGGTCCATCACATCTGGGGCGCGACCGCGGCCATTCTGGTGCACCTGGCTCACCGGCTGCGCGCCCGTGACGCCCGGGATGAACAAGACGCGGCCCCCGCCGTGGTCGTGGCGGCGCAATGATCCGCGCCGCCGAGCTTGCGCTGTTCCTCGCCCCGGCCGCCGCCTACGTGCTGTGGCGCGTGACGGCGGCGCGCGGCCAGGCCGGGCCGTCGCCACGGGTGCTGTCCGTCATCCTCGTGGGCCTGCTGGTGTTCGGCGGCGGGCTGGCCTGGTTCGGCGTGCATGAGCGCCTGCCGGCCGGGGCGCGCTACGTTCCGGCGCAACTGCGCGATGGGCGGGTCGTGCCGGGGCACGCGGGATGATGGTCTCGCCGGGGCACGCGGGATGACCGCGCAGCCGGCGTTGCGCATCGCGCCGCCGGCGTTCCTGTCCGACCCGGCGCTGCTGGCGGTGCTGGCCGCCTTGCCCGGCGCGCGCCTGGTCGGCGGCTGCGTGCGGGACGCCATCGCCGGACGCCCTGTCGCCGACATCGACCTCGCGACGCCCAGCCCACCGGACGCCGTGACCCGCGCCTTGCAGGGGGCCGGGCTGCGCGCCGTGCCCACCGGGCTGGACCACGGCACCGTCACCGCCGTGAGCGGCGGCCGGGGGTTCGAGGTGACGACGCTGCGCCGGGACCAGGCCACGGACGGGCGGCACGCGCAGGTTGCCTGGACCACGGACTGGCAGGAGGACGCGGCGCGGCGGGACTTCACCATAAACGCGATGTCCATGCTGCCGGACGGCGCGGTGCATGACTACTTCGACGGCGCCGCGGACCTGCGCGCGGGCCGGGTCCGCTTCGTGGGCGACCCGGCGGCGCGGATCGGCGAGGACTACCTGCGCATCCTGCGCTTCTTCCGCTTCCACGCCCGCTACGGCGGTGGCGAGCCGGACCCGACGGCGCTCGATGCGCTGCGGAACGGCGTGCCGGGCCTGGCCCGCTTGTCGCCCGAGCGGGTGTGGAGCGAGCTGAAACGCATCCTGGCGACGCCCGACCCGCGCGGCGCCATCCGGCTGATGGAGGGCTTAGGCGTGCTGCCGGCCGTGCTGCCGGGGCCGTTCGACTTGGCGCGGCTGGACCACCTGCTGGATGCGGGCGGGCCGGCCGATCCGCTGCTTCGGCTTGCCGGTTTAGCCCCCGGCGCCGGGCTGGACCTTGCGGCGCGGCTGCGCATGTCGGTGGCGGAGCGCGACCGGCTGGTGGCCTGGGCCGGCCCGCCGCCGGCGCCCGGCATGGACGACGACGCGCTGCGCCGCCTGCTGGCCGACGCGCCGCCGGGCGCGCTGCCGGGGCGGGCGTGGCTGGCGGGCGACGCCGGGCCGGATTGGGCGGCGCTGCGCGGCCGGCTAGCGGGGCTGCCGCGCCCGGTGTTCCCGTTGGAGGGACGCGATGCGCTCGCCCTCGGCGTGCCGCCCGGCCCGGCGGTGGGGGAACTGCTGCGCGGGGTGCGGGCGTGGTGGATGGAGGGCGGCTGCCAGGCCGGCGCCGCCGCGTGCCGGGCCGAACTGGCGAGGCGGGTGGCTGGCTGACACACCCCCCGGCTGATACACCCCCGCAGATGGATGCCTTGCCAGCCGCGCCGGCCGACACCACCCGCGTCTTGCTGCGCCGCCTGTGGCGCGAGCACGTGCGCCACCATCGCGGCCGGCTGCTGCTGATCCTGCTGCTGACGCTGCTGATGGCCGGGCTGACGGCGCTGTATCCCGTGGTGATCGACCGGGCGTTCTCCATGTTCACCGGGCGGGACCCGCGCATCCTGTATCAGATCCCCGTGCTGGTGGTGATCGTGACCGCGGCGAAGGCGGCGGCGCAGTACGGGCAGAACATGCTGGTCCAGAAGACGGTGCTGCTGGTGATCCGCGACTTGCAGGACCGCATGTTCACCCACCTGGCCCACGCCGACCTGGCGCGGATCGAGCGGGAAGCGCCCTCGCAGCTCGCGGCCCGCTTCACCACGGACGCCGCCACCATCCGGGAAGCGCTGACCCGCGCGGTGAACGGGGTGAAGGACACCGTGACCGTGGTGGGCCTGGTGGTCAGCATGCTGTGGCTGGACTGGGTGCTGAGCGCCATCGCCGCGGCGCTGTATCCGCTGGCCGCCGTGCCGATCCAGCGGCTCGGCAAGCGCATCCGCCGGGCGTCAGGGGGCATGCAGGAGCGGGTGGGGGAAACGGCGGCGCTGCTGCACGAGAGCTTCGCCCAGGCCCGCACGGTGCGCGCCTACCGGCTGGAAGGGGCGGAGGCGGCGCGGGCGGCGCTTGCGTTCGACGACCTGTACCGCGCCCTGCTGCGCATGACCCGCAGCCGCGCCCGGGTGGACCCGCTGCTGGAGGTGCTGGGCGGCACCGCGGTGGCGGCGGTGATCGGCTTCGCCGGGTGGCGCGCGGCGCAGGGAGGCGGCGGGGTCGGCAACTTCACGGGCTTCGTGGCGGCCTTGCTGCTGGCGTCCCAGCCGCTGCGCGCGCTCGGCTCCATGAATGCGGCATTGCAGGAGGGGCTGGCCGGCCTGGTGCGCGTGTTCCACGTGATCGACGAGCCGCCGGGCATCGCCGAGCGGGCAGGCGCCCCTGCCCTGCCGCCGGGCCGGGGGCGGGTGCGGTTCGACGGCGTGGCCTTCGCCTACCCCGATGGGCGCTTCGGGCTGCGCGGCCTGTCGTTCGAGGCGGCGCCGGGCCTGACGGTGGCGCTGGTCGGCCCGTCCGGGGCGGGCAAGAGCACGGCGCTGGCGCTGATCCCGCGGCTGCAGGACGTGGGGGCGGGGCGCATCACCATCGACGGCGCGGACGTGCAGGACGTGACGCTGGCGAGCCTGCGGGATGCGGTCGCCTACGTCGGGCAGGACACGCTGCTGTTCGACGACACGGTGGCCGCCAACATCCGCATGGGCCGCCCGTCCGCGACGGATGCGGAGGTGAAGGC